>JABXKY010000091.1 GCA_013619005.1 Candidatus Bathyarchaeota archaeon
ATACTCCCCTTCTCAAGGTGCGTTCCCTCCGCGTTTTCTCCCGTCAGGAGCTTGAACTCCCTGCCATGGGGAGTAAAGACCGTCGGAGAGCCAAGCTTTACTGGGTTCTTGGCGTACGCCTTCAAACCGTCCGCGTCAAGAACCAGCGGTAGCCCTTTCTTTCCAACCATCTCCACCAGTTTGCCGACCGTATCAACAGTGTCATCTGCCATCCCGAGGCCGGGTCCAATCGCGACCGCAGACACCTTTCCAAGGAGTTTCTCTATCTTGGGCAGGTTTTCGGGGGTCAACCTCTCCCCTTCGAGTTTGCACGTTATCATGCTGGGGCTGTAAGATGCAACGGCCTGTGCTGCCGACTCCGGTACGGCCGTGTAGACCAGGTCAACGCCCAGCCTGTACGCGGCTAGGGATGCAAGCGCGGGGGCTCCCGAGTATGTCTCGCCACCGCCAACAACCAACAGGCTCCCGCTCATGCCCTTGTGGCTGTCCGAGCTTCTCTCCTTGTGGGTCAGGAATATGTCCCCTGGCCCGACGTAATGCTCGGCCTCTGGCGGGATGCCGATACTTGTTGATATCAACTCCTTTGTGGCGCCTGGGTTATACTTGTACCCTGTCTTGGGCTTGTGGAAAGTGAGGGTGAGATCCGCCTTTACGGCCTCGCCGTGGATATCCCCCGTGGATGCCTCCATGCCTGTCGGAATATCCACCGAGACCTTGTACGCGTCAGAGGCGTTGATCGCCTGCACCATCTGGAGGAACGGGGGCCTCAATGGTCCCCTGAGGCTGGTGCCGATTAGCCCGTCGATTACCACGTCCGCCTCGATGGGCTCGATGAGGCTGCTGTCCCTTATTGCCTTGATCTTGATGCTCTGTGTCATGTGGGCGACTGCATTGTAGTTGACCCGGCTGTTCTTGAGGGTGATGTTCCTGGGGTCGCCGAGTATCCATGACTTCACCTCGTACCCCTGGCATACCAGGTGTCGCGCGGCGGTGAACGCGTCCCCACCGTTACCTGTGAGCCCGGACACGGCTACCACTTTTGATCCTTTTGGGAACCTGCCCGCTATCTCGTTGGCGATGGCCCTGCCAGCGTTCTCCATCATGAGCTGAGTGGATACGCCAAGCGCCTCGGCGTTCATCTCGATGGCAACCATCTCCTTGACCGTTATGTAATCTCCCAGAATCATGTGTGCACCTTATGGTTCATCTGCGCGCGACCAATATCTGAGTTTTCCTTTAACTGGGTGAAATGTAGCGAATTTTGGGGTTAATTGCGCCGTCTAGCCATATAGAAGGCCAAAGAAACACCCATTATCAGTGAAGATACGGGCATTCCAGGTATCCCACCTGGAGTTCCATTACGAGTAGGGTCTGGGGGTGGTGGCGTACTTCCCCCTGTCAACGTGAACTCAAAGCTCCCCTCGCCAGTCTCGAAACCTGATTTCTCCGCCACAAGCGTGCCCTCATAATCCCCTGCGCTGAGGTCATCCGTTTCAATCGAGACAACATATGAACCGACTCTCTGCTCACTCATTGTGCGCGCGCGAAATACATTACATGACCACAAAGTCCGCGACGGATGACGTATTCTCTGATGCACCTACGATTTGGTTTCGGACCGCTACTCCGGCTAATGTTACGGCCGCTTCCGCGGCCCTGATGTCCGTCGGTTGGTCCCCAACGTAAACCGTATCCTCAGCCAAGACTTCTTCCTTTTCACACGCCAGAATGATCATATCGGGGGCTGGTTTGCTCCTCTCAACCATATCAGCGCCCACAATAACCGAGAACAGTTCTCCCACTCCTAGCCGCTCAAGCATCGTCTTGGTGATACTTGTAACACCATTCGTGGCTATACCCAGCTTGAATCCCGCATCCTTTAGTTCCCGTAGCTTCTCCTTGACCCCATCGTAGAGCACGGGTTTGAATGTCGTCGCTTGGACCTCGTCCGCCGCCTCGTATATCCTCTCAGCCAGCTCCCTTGCATCATACCAGTTGTACCCGTCCAGGTAGAGCGCTCCGCCTGCTATGGCCAGGTCGTCCCTCCTTGGCGCCTTGCTGATGGGGCCCGTAGGGTCGATGGTCCAGTCCGAGGGGTTAACGCCCGCTAGCTCTGCCCACTTCTCCGCCGCGTTCAGGGAGGCAAGCTCCTTGAAGGCATCGTACCTCGCCTTGCCTAGGCTGCTGTACCTGTGTCTGTCATCGACCAGGGTGCCGTCGACATCAAAGAGGATAAGTTTTGGATTATACTTGTTACCGTTTATCATCAATATGGGCATGGGCGAAACATACTCAGTGGTATTTATTATACCTACTCTGATAACGCTTAAATCCCGTAACAATTGATCACTATTAGGTGCAAGTTTTGGCAACAGCTTTCGTTTTAATCAACGCGGAGATAGGATCAGAGAGCGAGGTGCTCAAAGGACTGAAGGAGATCGATGAGGTCAAAGAAGCACACATGGTCTACGGCGTGTATGATATCATCGCCCGAATCTCCACCGAGACCATGCAGGAACTCAAGGACATCATCAGCTGGAAGATCCGCCGCCTCGATAAGGTTCGGTCCACGCTCACCATGATCGTGGTCTAAACCCTAACTTTTTCAAAATCTTTATTCCTTTTGCTGAGGACAACCAGAAGAATTGATGCTCCACATCGGCCTCGACGACACCGACAGCCCCGAGGGGGGCTGCACGACCTACGTTGCCGCTGTTCTAGTGGAGCGTCTATTGGACCTGGGGGCCGAGTTCAAGGGTTACCCCACGCTTCTCAGGTTGAACCCGAACACCCCGTGGAAGACCCGGGGGAACGCATCGGTCTGCCTGCGGTTAAACATCGATGAACCCCGTTACCAGGATGTGCACAACGTCGTTAAGGAGCTGGTGGACAAGTATGGAGAGTTCTCATGCGAAAACACCAACCCCGGGGTGGTATTCCTGAAGGGTGCGGTGCCCGATGACGTAAAGGCGTACTCGGACACGGTGGTCAAGTCGCTGGTGGAGAAGAAACTGGCTATGGCCCTCATCGGGAAATATGATATGGATTACCTCGAATACAAGAACGGCAGGGGCCTCATCGGGGCTCTAGCCGCCGTCGGGGGCACCCTTGAGGGGGACCTGACCTACGAGCTTCTCACATACCGTACCCCGGAAAACTGGGGGACCCCCCGCATGATGGACAACGCCTCGATTGTTGTAATGGACGAGGCCTTATCTGATTCAACTTTCAACAACCTGGACGAGAAAGGGAGCCCGTTGATCACCCCCAGGGGGCCAGACCCCGTGCTCTACGGGGTGAGGGGGGAGACGCCTGAAGCCGTCCACAGTGCAATGCAGATGATCAAGCCACTTGAACCCGTGGAGAGATGGATGATCTGCAGATCGAATCAGGGAACAGACCTGCATTTCGATTCACCGGTAAAAGTCTCGGAGCTTGAGCCCTACAACCCCGCAGTCGTGAACGGGAAAGTGGACTCGATACCAGAAACAATCAAGGGGGGCCACGTTTTCTTCAGGCTCAAGGACGAGACGGGTGCCGTTGACTGTGCCGCCTTCGAGCCAACGGGATCATTCAGGGCCGTTGTCCGCAAGCTGATCCCAGGCGACGAGGTGACCGTTTACTCAGGGGTAAGCATCCACGAGGAGGAGCTGACCCTAAACATCGAGAAGCTAGTTCTACACGACACGGCTTCCCTAGTCACATATGTTAAACCCAGGTGCCCACAGTGCGGCGGCTCAACAGGGTCCATGGGCAAGAACCAGGGCCTCAGGTGCAAGAAATGTGGCTACCGGGGGATTGACTTGGTCGAGGAACCCGTTGAGAAGGAGCGGGATATCATCCCCAGTATCTACCTCCCGGACAGAGGTGCCCATAGACACCTGACAAAGCCCTACGAGCGGTATGGACGGGAGAAGGCTATCCAGTTGTTACTCTAGGGAATGACCACATCATCATTCTGGGCAGGTTCCTGTAGATTGATAACCAACTTTTCAGCGCGCATCTGTTACTGTGAAGTAGACATGGTTTTTCTGGACGATTGGCCTTGCCTTCATAGGGTCTAAGACATCCCCATTTATTACGTCTTCATCAGCTGTTGTTGCAACGACTTCTCCGATGAATAAGGTATGATCTCCCGCTGTGTACGCGTTCACTACTTTACATTCCAGGTGACCAAAACACTCTTTGATCCTTGGCGTCTTGACTTTCAACGATGGGATTGCTGTGAGACCTGTTTCCTTCCATTTGTTCACTCTACGAGCAGAATTGACACCGCAATAATGCATCTCTTTCTCAATACTAATGGAAGGCGAATTTACTACAAATTCTCCAGTCTTCTCGATCAACTGGTGGCTGTATCTTTGCGGTGCGATCCCTATGCATACAAGTGGAGGTCTTGCACTTATTGGCATGTACATCCCCACTGTGATGATATTGGCTTCCTCACCTTCTCCGCAAGAAACCAGTACCACACTACCTGTCGGGCCGACTTGGAGCCTGCGATTTTCAGATAACTCGATTTTAACCATACACTAACCTCTTTCAATATTTTTTATGTGTCTGATTGTATTTTATTACGCCCGCAAAAAACAGTTATCTTTACTTTTTCCCTCGGATCATTATCGGATTCTACATCAGCCCAACTACGGCTAGGATAACTCCTGATACAATGATGACGATAACCGAGGTTATGATGGAACGCAGCCAATCAAGGCCGGCGTTAACCTTGACCATGTAGATAATTACTAAGATTGATCCTACCTGTGAGGCTATTCCGCTGAACAGGCTCAGCGCGCGCGTGAAAAAGATTAAAGGGCCATATTAACCTCAAGCTTTCCCCCTGTCTTTGCCTAATCATTTTTTAGGGCTAACAGGTTTCA
>JABXKY010000211.1 GCA_013619005.1 Candidatus Bathyarchaeota archaeon
ACTCAAAGAGCGACCTAAGCCTCTTCATGAAGATGTACAAGATGTGGAGAGAGAGAGGTGTCCTGACATTACCGTCTGAGCTCTACATCCGGGACCATCAAAATGAGGACTTCCCGGTAGATCCCATGGGCCGAAGGTGTATGGAGTATATTCCAGGTGACGAGATCTGGGGATTCAATGGTCTGGAGAAGGGGCAGGCTGGTAGGCCTTGCCCCGACCTGAACTGGGAGTGGTACGCTGAACCGGACACCGATAACATGAAGGCCTCCGATCAGGTCTACGCGGAAATGGACGACGCCGTCGGTCTATACGACGGACAGTACAGGGCAGGACACGTGGGATACAAGTCGTCTGTACACGCGTATGATGACGGAAGAGGGGAGATACTCGCCAAGAGAAGGGTTAACAGCCTCAGAGACGGCATAGACAAGCAGTACAGTATGACCAAGAACTGGTCATGGTGCTGGCCCAAGAACCAGAGGATACTCTACAACAAGGATGACTCTGGTGAGAACGATCTAATGCAGCCAGTGACTTTCAAGACAAACACAAACACTCCATGGGGATCAGCTTCTGGGCAGAGATCAGATGGTTGGCCTTACTGGACACAGGGAAGTACTTTCTGGTGGGGGAAGGAAAGGACAGGTATGGCCAGGATCTGGGCTCAGGGACTGGCTGGCGCTGGTAAGGATTTGACTGCGGCATATGATGGCTGGTCTGGTGACAAGCCTACTATTCCAGGGGCATCTTTCAGAGGTAATAAATTGAAGGGTCCAGGAGGAAAACCCGTCGTGGGCATTCCTGAGCACTTTGAGCCAATGGAGGCACCTAACACAGCGTTGACAGAGGACTACCCATGTTATGGGTGGCTGTATACCAACCGTGGGTCTGAGTACGAGGGAAACGACAAGCTCTGGGACTGGGGCCGTGTGGGAACTCCTGAGGAGGGATACGATGTCATCTGGGGTAGCTTCAGGTTGACAGAGCATTTCCATACATTTACCAGAAACATGCCACTCTTGAATGAGACTCAGCCTGAGTACTTCATTGAGATCAACCCTGAGCACGCGGCGCAGATAGGCGTCGGGTCCGGAGAGTACGTGCGTATCGAGTCAAAGAGGGGCTGGGTCATAGCAAAGATCAGGGCCACCAAAAGGGTAGGCAAGCTACGTATCAATGGGACAGACTACTGGGAAATAATGACGCCGTTCCACTTCGGTCCAAAGGGTTTGGCGAAGGGGTCTATTGCCAACTTTGTCTCCATCGGTGCGGTTGACCCTCACGCCAAGATACCCGAGACCAAGGCCTGTATGTGCAAGGTCATAAGGGCGACAGATGCTGAGATTGCGGTGATTCAAGAAAAAGGTTGGCATCAGGGGGTGTCCTAGATGGAAGAAAAAATGAGTCGAAGAGATTTCCTCAAAATAATTGGGGCACCAATGGTTCTAGCACCAATTGTGTTGGAGAGCATGGATATACGTTCCCCGGTACAAGAACTGGGGGCGCATAAGGCAGTAGTAGTGGATACGAGACGCTGCATAGGATGCAGGGGCTGTCAGATCGCTTGCAAGGCCTGGAACAAGCTTCCAGCTGAGAAGACAACGGTTTCTGGTCCTGAATACACGAGCCCATCGTACTTTTCTCCCATCACATGGAAAATTGTTCACTTCAAGGAGATCGGTGACTATGATGATTCACGGTCAGGGACAGGCGGATTGAAGTGGAGGATGCTTGCAGACAACTGTAAGCATTGCTTAGATCCTAGTTGTGTAGATGTCTGCCCATCCGGGGCACTTTGGAAAAGAAGCGACGGTCCTGTTCTATACGATATTAACAGGTGTATCGGATGCGGCTACTGTGAGACAGCTTGTCCATGGGGAATACCCAGATTCGATGAGAACCTAAAATCAATCAGGAAGTGCACTATGTGCTTCGACAGAATTGATCAGGGCCTGGAACCCGCGTGCGTCCAGACATGCCCAACAGACGCATTACAGTTCATGTCTCTAGAAGAAGCGCAGAGGATAACGAGAGAAGCAGCCAACGATGGATTACATGTCTACGGGCTGAGCGAGGTTGGAGGAACAAGCTGGTTATACATATCAGATATCCCGTTCTCCGAGTTTGGCCTCCCCGAGTACTCAGAGGCTACTCAAAAGTCGTTCCAGACCCAGATGTTAACCAGGTTTGCTGGTATCGGCTTACTGGTCGGCGGAGCACTTTTAGTGGTTTCAAAGTTCTTTGATCGCAAGGAAAGTGTTGAAGAAGAGAAAAAGGAGGAGGATGAGTAAGATGTCTGAACTAATTTGGGGCTCAATCATGGTCTTATACCTGTTCCTCGGCGGTTTAGCCGGAGGATCATTTACGGTTGGCGCCTTGGCCGATCTACTTAACAAAAAGGAATACAGGACGTTTACAAAGGCAGGAATACTATCCAGCTTCGTATCAATACTAGTTGGACTAGTTATGCTTATCTTTGATCTGAAGCGCTTCGATGTAGCACCAATTGGAATTCTACATGTGTACACAAGGTTTCCCGACTCGATCATGTCTGTGGGGACCTGGATAATCACGGCATTTACGTTGGTGTCTTTATTCACAGTACTGATCTGGTTCCTGGATGGAGATGTAATGATCCGCAAGATACTAGAAGTCGTTGGAGTGGTCCTAGGGTTGTCAACAGCAGCGTATACAGGTATTCTACTCTCCTTCGCGAGAGGAGTCCCAGTCTGGCAGTCCGGGTTCCTACCGTGGCTCTTCGTGCTTTCAGGACTCCTTACGGGGATAGCGTTATCTATCATCGTTATACCGATTGCAGGATTACTGATGCCAAGAGCGTTTGCAGACTTCAAGGCAATTTGGGATTCCAAGAAAAGATTCGCTGGACTAATCGAGTACACGGATAGATATGCGCAGAGCCTCATAGTCGTAGAGACAGTGGTTATGTTGCTATACTTCCTGACTACGCCCTCAACTAGCATACTATGGTGGGGAAGCGGCGTCTCGGTTTACTTCTATGCCTACCTATTGCTTGCTCTAGCGGCACCACTAGCCATTGCAATCTATGACATGAAGCTGTTAGAGGAAGGAAAACACGAGACTGTGACCTACCTCACTTTACTGGCGATAATACTAGCGTTGATGGGCGGATACCTACTGAGATACGTGATTCTCATCGGAGGACAGATGCTATACTAGCATCTCTTTTATCAATACCTTTCACCAATGTTAAGCAAGGAGTCTGCAAACAGTGATGGGAAACACGGAACTTTTTCTACTCTTGTTCATCATACTGCTTCTTTTCGGAGCGAGAAAACTACCAGAGCTAGCGAAAGGAATGGGGTCTGCGGTTAAGGAATTCAATACTGCGTCCAATGAGTCTGATTCATACACGCCAAGAAGCAAAGAAGATGAAAAAAAATACGCTGTTATTGATGCTGCAAAAAAGCTAGGAATAGAGACAGAGGGGAGAAGCATCCAAGAAATTTCCGAAGAAATAGCAAAATTCACATTAAAGAAGTGATTGTTTCTTTGTGGCACCCTCCCTTGGTGTAGGGAATTATTATTTGAGCACGCGCCTCGATGTTGCTGTTCAAGAAAATCTACTTTGAATAAAACCTACTCTTTTGGAGGGTTCTTCCGGGCTAACATTTCCTCTGCTACCCTCAGCCCATCTTCCAGAACCCTGTCTGGCTTGTTCCTCATAGTGAATGAAAGCACGATTATCGTTATCTCGAACAGGATGTAGAATGGGATGGTCATAAGAATCATTGAGACAGGGGTGGGGTCCGGCGTTAGAACGGCGGTGAGTATTGATAACCCAACGAACAGGTGCCTCCTCATGGATTTGAGTTCCTCGACGAGAAAGAGGTCAAGCTGGACCATGAAGTATATCACAATAGGGAATGTGTACAGAAGACCTGACCCAAGTAACCCGAACGTTATCACGTCAAAAAAGTCTTTCACGGCGTATAATGGCATGACGCGTGTTTGGTTGACGAACTTGTATAGAACAGAGAAAGTTGTGGGCACAATCACATAGTACGAGTAAGCCACACCGAAGAGGAACAGAGCCATGAATACCGTAACAAATGTGAATATACTTCTCTTCTCGTTCTCGTAAATAGCTGGCGCGATGAAACCATAGACCTGGTAGGCTATGTATGGTAATATTACCGTGACGCTGATAGCGAATGATAACGACATATATATGTAAAAACTGTCAAGCCAGTTTAACGCGATGAGGGTCACTCCTTCGGGGAGCACGGCATTCTGCACGTACTCCATCAAAACCGTGACAAGCAACTCGTATTCGGTAAAGTCCAATTGAGTTAGTTTCGATAAATCCGCTGGTAGGGACATCACTATAACAATTGAGAATACAAGAACGTACACTATCTTTCTCAGACGTGACATTAGTTCGTCAAAGTGAACCCAGAGATCAGACTTGAAAAACTCGGCCATAGAAAACACCGGAGAAAGGTTTAGAACGATTCCTCTTTAGAGGCGGCTTTAACGATGTCCTGAGCGATGTCGTTGATATCCCTTCCCTCGACCTCGATTTCAAGCTTTTTCGCTGCGTCTAGTATGGCCTGCCTTTCCGCGTTTTCCTTACGCACCTTCTCATCCACGTAGCGTGTAGGCTCCTGTGTAGCCCTGTTGAACTCCCTCGCGGCCTCGCCCATAGATCGTGCTAGCTCAGGGAGTTTCCTGCCTCCGAAGAGTAGCAGTACTATAAACAGGATGAAAAGTAGTTCAGTGTTCCCTGTCATTTATTCTTCCTCGCTAAGAGTCGGGTCCTCTTCGAATAAAAGGTTTTAGCATTCCTTTTTGCTCTCCAGAAGGCACGCGCGCGCGCAGCCCACCTAAGC
>JABXKY010000089.1 GCA_013619005.1 Candidatus Bathyarchaeota archaeon
GCCGACGATCCCGAAGTCGTACCGCGACGGCTTCCGCTGATCGCAGCGGGAACGTCCCCGCTGCTCCTAGGCGGCGTTCTCCATGGCTGCGAGCTGGGCGAGGGCGTAGTAGAGCTCGTCCCCCTCCTCCTCCATGGCCTCGGCGGCCGGGAAGACGAGCCTGTCGCACCACTGGTGGAACGGGAAATCGTGGCCGAGCCCCCTCATCATTGTCTCGTGGATGTGGGTGTGGGTGTTGACAAGCCCCGGTAGGATCGCTTGGCCGGTGCAGTCCCGTTCCTCGTCAATTGTGTAATTTGCTTTTAACTCCTCATATGGTGCGACATCAAGAACCCTGTGACCTTTGATTAGCACGGAGTGGTTCTCCTTGATGGTCGTTGCCTCTTGGATAACGTAGTCGGCATCGCGTAGAACCAGCGTTTTATCGCTCATGCTCTATCTCCTGTGGTTCATGTATTTGAAACCAACTGGGTGAACTCCCCACACGGATACTTTCCCATCACGTTCCTGCACAAACGCGGATAATACGCCCCTGAAAATGAGTGGGGGCTCAGGTATCCTCTTTTGGTTTCAGTAATAGCAGGATGAGCAAGGTGCCCACCGTGTTCAAAGCGAAACTCACGTAGAAGGGGGCCTCCGGGGAGACGTTATCGGTGAGGTATCCTCCTACATAGCTTGCCGGTGTTCCTATGATGCTAACGAAGGTGCCCATGAGTCCCATCATCCTGGCCCTTCCCTCCGCAGGAGTCATGTCAGCCACCAACGCCTGCCAGACGGGGCCTCCCCTTACCCTCATGAATGTCCCGCCGAGGCCCGAGCCGATACTTCCTGTAACTCTAAACGCCCCAAGCGTGAGCACGCTAGTGCTCAGGGGGATACCGATGGTGCTGAGGCTCGCTATGACCCTGCTGATGACCACCGTCTGTTTCCTTCCTATCCTGTCGCTGAGCACCCCCCCTGGGAGGGTCAGGAACATGGAAACCAAACTCACTACAGTGCTAATCGCCCCGTACTCTGTCTTTGATAGCCCCATGATGTTGATGACGTATGGAACCGTGAAGCTGAAAACCATCCTAACTGAGAAGGAGCTGAGCCCAGCGACGATGGTTAACACCCAAGCTTCCCTTGGCATCGACCCCAGCTCCCGGATGCTGCCGAGGTTGAGCTCCAGCTTTGTGTCCTTTCTTGACTCAGGGAGCAGCGTCTCTTCGAGGAACATCCAGTAAATCACAACACTGAGAGCGGAAACGCCAATGACCCCGGTTAAAACTACCCTGACCCCAGGTATGACCCCGAAATGGTCCATTATCACCCCGCCAATAATGCCCGTGAAGACATTGGGTATCTTCTGGACAAAACTTATGGCGGCGAACCCAGCACCGCGTTTATCGGTGGGCAGACTCTCCGCTATCAGCGCGTTCATTGCCCCCCTGCTCAAGGATGCGGTGGAGGCGAGGAGCATTGCAGGTACCAGTTGAATCCAGTCCCCAGCAAACAGGTAGATGAGTGGCGACCCAAAGCCCAGAATAGCGGAAGCGATGATAACACGCTTCCTGCCGTACCTGTCCGCCAGTACGCCGCCAGGTATCTGGAAAAACATCCCCCCCAGGGTCTCCACCATAACGAGTAAACCGAGGATCTCGTTTGTGGCCCCCAATTCTAAGATGAAGAGGCTCTTGTACGGCCACCAGAGCCAAGCGAGGAACATGCTCAGGGTCTGGGTCACCATGATGATGACTATGTTTCTGTTATCAAAGAACTCCCGTACGCCCTGAAGTGACACAGATGACACGGGGTCAACGGGTATAAAAATGGAACTTTACCAAAAGGGAATGGAATTCAAACTGGACCACTTATTTTCAACCTGATACTAGCCCCCGGTTACTTCAAGAAGGGTGTTCCTTAATTGCCCAAACCGAGTAAACAGCATTCAAAGCCAGAGCGATGATTACGAACCACATACCGGCCCCTGCCCCCATGCTCTGGTACAGGTAACCCACTGTCGGGGTTGCGATCAATCCACCGATATTCTCGGCCTCCGAGTACAGCCCCATGATCAACCCCGAGCGGGCCTTACTCATCACCGATATGAGATGGAGCATCATGCTTGTATCCGCGGCAGCCGAGCTAAGCCCCTGCAGCATCCCGACGAAGTACATCAGGTAGATCCCTCCCGTGTACATGAGCACGCCGTAGCTGACCGCCCACCCCAGGAGTGACGCGATGATGAGCTTCTTGTTGCCCAGCCTGTCGCAAAGGTCACCTAGAATCGACCGCCCCGCTGCCCCTGCCAGCCTGAATATGGTGAAAAATGCACCGATCTGTGACTCCGACGCCGAGTAGATAATGGACTCGTTGAGGAAGACTGGGAGGAAGTTGTGGACGAAACCCACGTTGAAAAAGAAAAGCCCCCTGACGCTGAAGATCCTGAGGATGGGCCCCGTGAGGACGCTCCTCAGGTCACCGAACCCGTTTCCCGTTGATGTGGTCTCTGGTTCCTCGTACTGGATAGAGAACACGGCGAGTATACCTATGAGCCCTACGACCGCCGCTATGTAGAATGGCAGATCGTACCCGAAGACCTCCGAGACGTATCCCCCGATGAGAGGGCTGATCATTCCACCCAAGCTGATAACCGTCATATACCTGCCATATGCCTTGCCCCGGTCCTCGGAAGGAAGAAGCTCAGCCGCCAATGCCTTGACGGGTATGCTGTACGCAGACATGATGCTGGTCTTCAGGAACTCTAGGACCATGAAGAACCAGAGCCCCGTGGCCATCGGGTAGACACCGTAAAGAATGGTCGTAAGCAGCAGAGACCCTGCCAGCATCCACCTCTTGTTCCACCTGTCGGCTATCACCCCCATGAACGGCTCCCATATGAACCACCCCAGCATCGATGCCGTTCCCAGGAGCCCGATCTGCGCCAGCGATAGCCCCTGGCTGCGGACGAAAAGGCTCAGTATGGGCGATATGATGCCCCCACGGAAGTTTGTGATGAGCTGAACAATCATGAGCATGAACAGCGAACGCTGCTTGTTCAAGTGTTTAGCCATGACCATCAGAAACAGATGGTCGGCTTAAAAAATGTGTTAATAAAACTAGGAGATATGTGGCACTAGCTCGGCCGCATCAACATGGACCTTGCTGAGCGCGTCTTTGAGTCCCCTGTACCGGTTCCTCAGGGTTACCTCGGTGGTTCCAGCAGCCTTTGCGATTAACCTCTGGACACGTTTCTCACCCGTTTCCTGGCAGGCCATGTACAAGGCAGCCGCGGCAAGGCCTCTAGGGTCCTTGCCTGTCAGCTCCCTCATCTCGTCGGCCTTCCTCAGGATCCGGATGGCTGTCATCTCCGTTGGCTGGGTCACTTTTAGCTTGGCTGCGATGCTGGGTATGAACTTGAATGGCCCATCCACCGGTGGCCTCAGATTGAGCTCCTTGTGTAGCAACCTGTATGTCATGGCTACCTCGCTGTGTCGTCGCTTGCTTGCTTTGCTGACGTCCTTGAGCGGTCTCGGCACCCTTAACATCCTGCATGCCGCGTAGAGGCTCGCCGCCACGAAGGCGTCGATGCTCCTGCCACGGATGAGGTCTTTTGTAAGTGCCTTCCTGTAGAGGAGGGCCGCGTTCTCCTTGACGTTCCTCGACAGGTGAAGCTCGCTGGTGAGCCTGTCCAGCTCGGCCATCGCGATGCTCAGGTTCCTTGCGTGTGTCTCGTTTACCTTGCTCCTGTTGTCCTGGCGCTGGAGCCTCTTCATCCTGCGCTGGGTCTCGTAGTCCAATCGTTTTCCTGAGGCGTCCTTGTCTCCCTTGATGACCGTTGATAGTCCTTTGTCGTAGATGCTGTAGCTGTAGCCTGTTCCCGTTCTTCGTCTATCGTTTTCCTGGAGGTTGAATACCCGGTACTCGGGTCCTGTGTCCATTATGGTATCAGTTACCACTAGGCCACATGAGACGCAAACACGTTCCCCCGTCTGTCTATCGTTCACTATCTTGCTACCTCCGCAGTGGGGGCAGCTGGACGAAATGTCCTCGTTTTCTTTATTTATTTGGTTCATTTTGTTTTCTCCAAAAGTTTTACCTATGGGTATTTTACCCATATCACGGTGAGTCCTCCTACGACATCCCTTATAAATGTTACTTTTTTCATATGTTCTCGTTCATATCTCCCCTATAATATGGGGAGAAACCAAAACCAGAGTAGCACGTTTAAAAACGCAAACACTAACCGTTTATTGATGATTCTAAAAACCGTTCCAGACGTCGCTGACAGGATAAAGAGACTGGAGATACAGGGTGCCACCAATATCGCAATCTCGGCCGTCAAGGCTCTCGCCCAGGAGCTCAGGGATTTTGAGGGATCCAAGGAGGATGTAGACCAGGTGCTCACCGAGGCAACTAGGATGCTCGTCGAGTCCAGGGCAACAGAACCCATGATGAGGAACGGCCTCAAGTACATCAGGACCCAGCTTATCGCCGAGGGTCCTAGCAGCAGGGACAGCTTCAAGGAGGTAGTTTCTATGATCGAGGAGCGGGTCCTTGAGATGTACCAGGGCGGCAGGCAACGCATCATGGAGATAGGTGCCAAGCGCATCAAAGACGGGGACATCATTCTCACCCACTGCCACAGCAGCGCAGTCACGGGGACGCTGATGCTTGCCCACGAGATGGGAAAGGAGTTCAAGGTCATCAACACCGAGACTAGGCCCAAGTATCAGGGCAGGATCACATCGAGGGAAATGATCGAGGCCGGTATAGACAACACTATGATAGTGGACTCGGCAGCGAGACACTACATGAAGGAGGTGGACTTTGTCATCGTGGGCTGCGACGCCTTGACAAGCGAGGGCAACATCATCAACAAGAT
>JABXKY010000246.1 GCA_013619005.1 Candidatus Bathyarchaeota archaeon
AGTTCAAGCCTGCGAGGATACCGGTCTCTGACCCCATAGTGGAGACAGTCGTATCCGCTTACAGTGATACAACAGGTGAATCACCGGTGCTTGAAGGCGTCACCTATGGCTCAGATATGAGGCACCTAGTCAATGTAGGGGATACCCCAACCGTCCTGTTCGGTCCGGGCGATGTCAGGGACTCGCATAAGCCAAACGAGGCGGTGCTCATCGAGGACCTGGAGACCACCGTGAAAACATTGGCTCTAACAATCCTCCGCTTCTGCGGACACTAATCCACCATTTTCTGAAACCATATTAACTGGCTGAACCGTAGACAGTGTGTGCCGGTCAAGGGAACCTACTGCCTCTGCATCAACGTCGAGGAGGATATCAGCATCAAGGTAGGTGCTCTGGGGGAGATCGATTTCCCGAGTGGGCCATACATCTACGTAGGCTCCGCCCTCAACAGCCTCCTGCCCCGACTTGAGCGACATCTCAAGAACAGCAGGGGAGAGCACGACGTAACCCACTGGCACATAGACTACCTCCTCAGGGACCCGAATGTCTCCATTGAGTCGATCTATATGAACGATAACGGGGAGAAACTTGAGTGCGCTATAGCAGATAAAATAGCAGAGCGTGGTGAGCCTACTCCACGGTTTGGGTGCAGCGACTGCAGGTGCGTCAGTCACCTATACAGTGTAGACTCGTTCAGTTTCCTCAAAAAAATGGGTTTAAAAAAATATGTTTAGAGGCTTTCCTCTACTTCCTGGATGATGGGCATGACCATCTCGCCGTAGGTTACAGCGATACCTGTAGCCATCATGGCCGCGGATTTGATCTCCTTCTTGGAGATACCGGACTTCAGACCCACGCCCACGAAGTGGCGTAACGCGATTGGGTCACGGATAGCCGAGTAAACCGCGATCCTGAGTAGGATTACGGTTTTCTCATCCAGACAACCGTCAATGTTGATTGCCTGGGACATTGTTTCCCAAGCTGCGGTGATTCCGGGGGTCTCCTCGTTGAAGATCTGCCAAACGTTCTTTCTTGCCATAAGAATCATCCTATTATAGGAGGATTGTTTAATATAATTGACCCGATTGGTGTATTTTATAAACGATAAAGCACCTCGTAGGTCATATTGGGGGAGTTCCGGATAGCCAACAAGTTCATCGAAGACATAGATTACGTTGTAAAGAAGATCGAGGACGAGCTCTCCCAAGAAGAGTACAGTAAGATCCTGGTCCTTCGTGAATCACTTTTAAAGTTGTACAGGGAGCGTAGGGTCAAGATCAACCACAGCGTCATGGAGCTGATATGCGCAAAGTTCCTGGTGCAGACCGGCTTCAACGTGGAGCTAGAACATGAGCTCAACAGCATCAGCACCGACATATACGCAAAGAAGGGGTTCGGCAGCCTAATCGTCGAGGTAGAGACTGGGTTCGTTCCACCCACACACGCCCTTGACCCCGTTAACTACCTAAGGGCTAGAATCACCAGCAAGATAACCCGTTACAGCGCCTTCGCGAACAAGTTCATCCTAGCCACGACCCCGTATTATATAATGCAGATACCGCCCAGCCTTGTTAAACCACCGAGGTTCCGCACCCAGGAGGAGATCAATTACATCAAGACCCTCTGCGACCAGTACTACTCAAACCCACCTGTGAGCCTTGAGGAGATCAGGAACGCCAGGCTGCACAGCATATACGTCGTGGACGTTGACAACGCCTCCATCAGAGAGTGGGAGGTCAACGAGTACATGGGCAAGACCGCCCTATGGAACGTATGATAACGTTTAAAACCCAGCGACTAGCCATACGTGAGGTATAAAATGGAAATTTCCAGCGGGTTCCTTCTTATAGGCGGTTTCATAACGCTAGTTGGCGCTTTCCTTATCTATCTCAGCCTCAGGGCTGGACCACAGGAGGTCTCCCGAAAAGAGGGCATATTCTACCTCGGACCCATACCCATCATGGTAACCGGTGTCAGGAAGTGGATCATCGCAGCCCTTGGAATAACAGGCGTTATCCTCGTCTGGCTTGTGTCAAGCACACTGAACCTGAGTATCATGGGATGGATGTAATGGATAAAAAATGCGGCATATGTGGACGGGAAAACATCAACATCCTGTGCAGCAAGTGCGGGACATTCATCTGCGAGCGATGCTACGACGTTGAAAAGGACCAGTGTATCAAGTGCAGCGGTAAAAAGATCATAAAAAGTTCACCCAACAACCAGCTCGTCTACCTCATCGGAGGATTCCTCCTTGTGATGATGGGTCTATTTGTTACCTCATTTGCGTTCATCCCGTTGACAAACGCGAAAATAATCGTTTTCCCGTTCGTGTTTGAGAACGTGTCAAGCATCACCGCGGTGCTCATGAGCCTCATGTTCTTCACCATGTTCGCGGCCACGTCCCTGCTCCCCCTTTACATCTCGCTCCAAAAGAGCAAGGTCTACGAGTGGAACGAGGGAATCTACACCCTCAACGAAAACAAATTCATGGGGGGCAACGTCACGGAGACCATCGAGTACATGATCACCACCGAGGTCCCGGAGACGCTTAAAGACACCATCTTTTTGGAGGACAACTTGAATGAGATAGTCCTCCTCAGCGAGAAGGACAACGGGTTCAACAGATCATACAGCATACCGGACCAATTCATCATAGACTCCATCGAGTCGGCGTACGAGGACGAGTTCCTTGTGCTCAAGGTGAAGCTGGTTCGGGGCTAGAATTATTAACCACGATTCATCAAAGCATCTGGATTAATATGCCGCAGGTATACCGCCTAGAGGAGTACAACCCAGTACTGAAGGACATCGCCCTCATCGTTGGGGACGGGCTGTGCAGCAACATTTACGTCATAGGCAGCAAGGATATCACCCTCATTGACACAGGCGTGGGGAACAGGATGAACCCAATCTTCCCTCAACTGGAGGAGCTGGGCTTCAAACCCGAGGACATCAAACAGGTTGTACTCACTCACGCCCACCACGACCACGCAATGGGCGCGTTCATGATACTCGATAGGGTCAGCCCGAGGATCCTGGTGCACGAGGCAGACACAAAATACATAGCAACCAGCTTTGGGGATGCACTTGTCAAGCTCCAGGAAGGGGACATCGTGGACACTGAGATCGGCTCCTTCGACGTCTACCTGACGCCCGGGCACACCCCTGGATGCATATGTCTCCACGACAAGGATACGAGGATACTCATCAGCGGCGACACCGTGTTCCCGGACGGGTACTACGGCAGGTACGACGGGGAGAGCGGTAGCTTAGAGGCAATGATCGAGTCACTACGGCGCCTAACCGAGCTTGACTGCGATGTCATGCTCCCAGGTCACGGCTCACCAGTATTCGCAGACGCCAACAGCCACGTAAAGAAGAGCTACGAACAGGCATCAAGACCCAGATATTAATCAAGTGTACTTCTGATAGCCAGTGTAGACAACGATTAGCCCGTTTTAGTTATTTACTGGATTAATCTTTCATGGAGTAAAATAATAGAAATAGGATAGTGTGCGCTATGCGCATGTTGTGTGAACTATTCTGGGTTTTTTGCTTTCTCGACCCAGTCTTCTACTTTTGCTAGGGTAGGAGGTCGCTTTGTAATGTTTTCCTCCTGATTCACTGCAAGTAGTTTTTCTAGGAGCGCCTCAGGCGCATATCCCGCGATGTCTTTAATGGATTTAACCTTGGCCGCCCTCAGCAGTTCCTGATATTTAGGCCCTACGCCTTGCATCTGGTCAAGATCATCAACCGATTCGGGGACTTCCTCAGCTTCGTCCGCAGGTGCGGCTGCCTCTTCTGGCTCTTCCTCGGGGGCATCTGAGACAGCTGCCACGAGCTTGATCTCCTTAGCCTCATTCCCTTTTGGGGTTTCAACGAGAATGAACTCAACATCTTGTCCTATGGAGGGAATGTCATTCACTGGGTAGTTTGACCTGTGGAAGAATATGTTGTCCTCACTTCCATCTATTTCAATAAAGCCGAATCCTCGATTCGAGAAATATTTCTGTATCGTACCTTTCAATTTAAAAAACTCACTGGTTATACTCTCTCATTTGTTATATATGTACTATTTAAAAAGTACGCGCCCGAAATACTCTGTAATACCCTTCAACATGAGGCATTACGGATAAAACACTCGAAATGTTTAGTAGTAGGGTTTGCAGAAAGTATGTGAACGGTTGTGGCTGAAACACTAGACCTTGAAATAGCGATACAAAACGTGGTTGCCTCCGCAAGCCTCGACCAGAAATTCAACCTACTGGACATAGTAAAGACTTTCTCGAATGTCGAGTACAACCCAAAACGATTCCCCGGCCTAGTTTTCAGGCTCAAAAGACCCAAAACAGCCACCCTAATCTTCAGCACGGGAAAGATGGTGTGCACGGGGGCAAAATCAGAGAAACTCGCCAAATCCGCCGTAAACAAGGTTGTCAGGGAGCTCAAGAAAAACGGGATAGTTGTGCTGGGGAAACCTGTCATCATCATTCAGAACATCGTCGCCTCGGCCAACCTACAGAGCCAGGTGGATTTAGAGACCGCTTCTGACGTGCTGGATAACGTGATGTATGAGCCAGAGCAGTTCCCCGGGCTGATCTACAGGATGGCTGACCCCAAGACGGTCCTGCTTGTATTCACCTCAGGCAAGATCGTGTGTACTGGGGGTAAGAGTGAGGAAATCGTCCACGAATCAGTAAATAAACTGTACGAATTGCTGGAAGACTTTGACCTGTTCTACACGTAAACTGATTTTATTCATACGCGCGCGGTCACTGAGATGGTGGACAGGTTGGCTGAGGACCACGCCAAGGCCAAGGT
>JABXKY010000305.1 GCA_013619005.1 Candidatus Bathyarchaeota archaeon
TGCGCATGCCTGACATGAGGATTACGGGTTCTTTTCAGGTTTTATGGGTTGCCATATGAGAATGGCTCGGGGCGCCTTTTGGCGGGCTCCCAGAAATGGTGGAAAAGCTCCTTGCACCATTGGATGCCGTCGGTGCTGGAAACGCTGAATCCTTTGTAATCGAACTCGCCTTGGATGATGGGGAACATCACCTCGGCGGCCTTCTCTGAGACCCAGAGCATGAACGGGAGGCTATCGACGTACCGCTCCTCAAGTAATCCATCCCTCCTTGCGAGGGAAGAGCCCATAAGGAAGCGTCCGTGGGTCTGAGAAGACTTTTTTTATCGTCCCCCTACCCTTAAGGCATGGTTGCGAACTACCGCCCCTGGACGCTTATGTTCGCTGGGGCCGCTGCCTGTGTGGTCCTCTGCGTGGGGCTCGTTTATCTGGTCACGGTGACTGGGGACACTTCCTACGAGTTCATCATATACGTGCTGGTGCTGCTCGGGTTCATGTTGATGGCGGGAGGGTACTACCTCGAGGAAAAATACAAGAAGGAGCACCCTGCGGAGTTCGTCCCCGAGCTCCCCGACCCTTAGCTTTTATTATACGCCGCATTAGCTCAAATGATTCCAATGAGTGAAGATGAGAAGACCTTCAAGGTCTCAATGAAAAGGGAGAATGACTTCGTTTTCAAGGTCGATTTCGGCCTCGATGGCCTAGATTTCAAGATGGACGAGCCCGAACCGGTTGGCGGCGATTCGGGCCCAAACGCCTCAAAGGTCCTGGCGGCTGCCATGGGCAACTGCCTCACGGCTAGCCTGCTGTTCTGCCTCAACAAGGCAAGGGCAGAGGTTGGGGGTATTGAGACCAAAGTCGAGGGCAAGATGCGCAGGAACGAGAAGGGCAGGTGGAGGATCGCCGAGATCAACATTGATATCAGCCCCGAGATAAACACCGAGGAGTTCGGCAGCCAGTACGAGCGCTGCAATAAACTATTCGAGGATTTCTGCATCGTGTCAAAGAGCATCGAGGAAGGAATCCCCATAAACGTCGAGGTAAACCCTCGGTAACCTAGTTCACTACCCAGGTGTGCCCACACTTGACACACTTGAACCTCTCGACGCTTCTATCCGTGTTGACGCCGGCGTGTTCTCCGAGGGATACGTTGACATTCCTGTAGGCCTCCCTGTGCCCGCACTCGGGGCAGGTCCGCTCCACGATGATGGCGCTCTCGACGCCGCTCATGACGTAAACTGGCTCGGCCTCGTTCTCGGGGCCGGTCTTGACCTCGATGACGGCCTCGCGTTTGATCCATCCGCAGCGTGGGCAATCGTATCCACTAAGGCTCTGCTTCATGAAGGATCCGCAGCGGTCACAGAACTCTACCATCTAGCCCACACACCGAGAATGTATACTGAACCTAATTGGTACAATATAGAATTTTGTAGTTAATAAAGAGTATAAACAAGTTGTAACCGCCAAAGTAACCGTTAATTCACCCCACCTATAGGTATTTAACATGAAATTCACTGGAAACAGGGACATAGCTGTGACCGTGGAGAGCCTCAAAAAATCACGTGTTTTCTACGAGAACGTTTTAGGGCTCACCCCCAAGAAGGTAGGGGAAAAACTGACCGTCTACGACACGGGCAGCATCACCCTGTACGTCCAGGAGCAGGAACACCACCCTCCCGTCCCCAGCTTCAGCGTCGAGAACCTGACCGAGGCGCGGGTACATCTGGAAACAAACGGCTGCGAGGTCACTAAGGAGTGGAAGGGGGCGCTGTACTTCAGGGACCCAGACGGGAACATCTGGGACATCAACGAGTCCTAGTGGTTCTTCCTGCCCAGAATCGAGTACTTGACCGCCAGCTCCTCGCTCATGCCCCTGAGCTGCTTGGACAGATCGTCCGTGGTCACTATGCCAACGACTTTATCATCGTTATCCACCACCACGATCCTGCGTATGTTGTAATCGTTCATGATATCCACCGCCATCTCCACGTCGGCGTGGATACTCACGGCTATCACTGGCTTTGTGGCCACGTCCTCCGCGAGACAGATGTTCTGGTCCTTTTTCTCGGCCATGATCCTATGAACCAGGTCCCTCTCAGTGACTATGCCTACGGGTTTCTCGCCCTCGACGAGGACCACGGACCCAATCTTCCTGTCCCTCATGAGCCTGGCTATCCTGGCACACGTTGTCTTGGGGTCCACCACGACGGGGTCTTTCACCATAACGTCTGAGACCTTCATCTCAGATAATACACAGAAGAAAAACGGGGAAATGAATCTACCGTTTTACGCCTTAACCATGTAACTTGGCTTGCCTGGTTCCAGCCTGAGGCAGAAATTGAACCTGTTGATGTCCATGGCCGCGTAAAAGTCCCCCTCCACGAACATCTCCTGTGTTTTATCAAAGAACTTTGCTCCCTGGGGGTGCCTCCTGATCTCCTCCCTCATCGCTTCAAACCCGGGCTTCTCACCGTTGAGCCTCATCTCGATGTACTCAGCCAGAAGCTCGTCCTCGGGGGACTGTTCGGCTCCTCCCCAGCCCATGGCCACCAGACTCACCACCCGGGGACTCCGCTTCCTGATGTACTCCACGATTGCGTCAGCCATCACGAAGCTGCCTGGAAGAATCTCATCGGCGTTCCCCGCCAGCATCAACCCCCTGGTCCCCGCACTTGTAGTCTGGACAACGGTGACGCCCGTAAAGTCAACGTCCCTGACCTCGTGGGGGCTGTTCCCATAGTCAAAGCCCTGTACCTGTTTACCGCCCCGTTCCCCCATGAGCACGACCCCCTGGTTGGCGCGCTTTAACTCGAACGCCTCCTCCACTGTCCCCACGGGGATTATCCTCTCGGCGCCGTTGGCCATGACGTAGGCCGCGGTAGTGAATGCCCTGAAAACATCTATTACAACCGCGAGCCCCCTGGCCTGCGCAGCGCCCTCGACGAGGCTGAGGCGTCGTATATCCATTGCCTTGAATTCGGTCAAGCTGGTTCAATGAAAATGATGGTGGCTCTCTAATAACCTATGCGAGACCCTGCTTGAAGTCAACCTGTGTCCCGGAGCCCAGCTTGAACAGCATCTCCCGGATTTGAGTCGTTGCCTCCGCCTTGTCCTCGGAGTTCTCTGTCCTCAGAACGTTCCACGCCCACTCGAGGGCCTCGAATGCACCAATCTCGTATGTTGACATAGCTTATCAACACAAAACCGGCGAAAAACGGTTAAAAGGCGAACGCACAGGAAAACAACACGGAGAGACGGGTGAAACTGGTGAACTCATGCGATTAGACACCGATTTCTCACAAACTTCTAAATGCGTGAAGCCCGATTTGTTCTGTTGCGTGGATTAAAATGCTAGATATAAGACTCATCCGAGAAAACCCCGCGCAAGTAAGGGAAAACCTAGCCAGAAGACATGACCCAGAGAAACTGGAGCTTCTTGACCACGTCATCGAGACCGACCAGGAATGGCGGGAGCTCACAGCAAGGGTCAATGATATGCGACGAAGGAGGAACGAGATATCCTCCCAGATAGGTCGCGTTATGAAGGAAGGTGGGGACGCCTCCAGTCTAAAGAAGGAGGCAGGCGAGATCCCATCTCAGCTCAAGGAGCTAGAGTCGAAGATGAGTACCCTCCAGGAGGACCTACGGGATGGATTGATGCGGCTGCCCAACATGCTTCATGAATCGGTTCCGTACGGTGCTGACGACCACGACAACGTGGAGATCAGGCGGTGGGGTGAGGCACCCGTTTTCGGGTTCGAGCCGAAGAGCCACGCAGAGATCACAGAGGCATTGGGTATAGCGGACTTTGAGAGGGCAGCGAAGACGGCGGGAGCCGGGTTCTACTACCTCCGCAACGAGTTCGCGCTGCTGGACCACGCGATCCAGAGGTACGCCATAGACTTCCTGTTGAAGAAGGGATACGCGCTCATCGAGCCACCGTACATGATCAGGCGAGCGGCTTACGAGGGAGTCACCGACTTGGCCGACTTTGAGTCAGTGATGTACAAGGTGGAGGACGAGGACCTGTACCTCATCGCCACCAGCGAGCACAGCGTGGGGTCCATGCTGATGAACGAGACCGTCTTAGCCGAACAACTGCCCATCAAGATATGCGGTATAAGCCCATGCTTTAGGCGGGAGATCGGTCAGCACGGCAGGTACACAAAGGGAATCTTCCGGGTGCATCAGTTCCACAAGATAGAGCAGTTCATCTTCAGCTCTCCCGAGCAGAGCTGGGAGCTCCACGAGGAGCTGCAGAGGAACAGCGAACTACTTTACGAGGGGCTGGGCCTACACTACCGCGTGGTGAACGTCTGCACCGGGGATATGGGAAGCATAGCCTCAAAGAAGTACGATATCGAGTGCTGGATGGCCGATGGCGAGTTCCGCGAGACGGGCTCCAACAGCAACTGCACGGACTATCAGGCGAGGCGGCTTAACGTCAAGTACAGGCTCAAGGAGGGAGCGAGACCGGAAGGCTTCGTCCACACCCTGAACAACACGGCGATAGCCACCAGCAGGACAATGATCGCCCTCATCGAGCAGTACCAGCAGGAGGACGGCACCATCCTGATCCCAGAGGCGCTGAGGCCGTACATGAACGGCATGGCAGTCATAGACGGAAGCCTGAATCCGTTACACTTCTAACTTTCTTCAATTATTACTTTTATATGTAGCATTTAACTTATTAGATAGTCGCGTTCTACCTAGCTTTGTCAACTACGTGAGAGTGGTGGTTAGATGAAGCGTGGACTAAGTGATGTTTGTTATGGGTTCTTCTCTACTTTGGCGAACCCAACGAGG
>JABXKY010000159.1 GCA_013619005.1 Candidatus Bathyarchaeota archaeon
GACTTACCTCGCTCGGGATAGTAACGATGATCACGCCGTCCAGCTCCGGCAGTAGCTGCAGTACGCTGAGGCTTTCATCTCCGGTACCGGGAGGTAGGTCGATGAGCAGGTAGTCAAGGTCGCCCCAGGCCACCTCTCCCAGGAACTGCCTGATAGCCCCCATCTTCAATGGGCCACGCCAGATGACCGGGGAATCGTCCCCAGGAAGCAGGAAATCCATGGAGACCACGGCTATATCCTCCGGTCCCCTTGCTGGCATTATCCCAGCGGACCCTAACTCCATCTTATAGCCTTTCAGCCCCATCATCTTGGGGACGCAGGGACCAGTGAGGTCGGCGTCGAGTATCCCCACCTTTCCCTTCCTGCCTTTCGCCGCCAGCGCAGCGGCAAGGTTCACCGTCACGAGGGATTTGCCTACTCCGCCCTTACCGCTGATGATGGCTATCTTGTGCTTTACATACGCCATCTTTTCCTCGATTAGCTTCTGTTGATTGGCCTTCTCCTCGAAGGGGTTCGGGATATCTTTGGATGTTGTCAACCTGATTCCTTCTGTTAGTTGTCTCCTGAGATTATACGATGATATTTACATCTTCCCAAACTTGATCACAACATTTTAGACACCCTGAGCATTCACAAATACGGAACACCGTTGCGTGCACAGGATAAACTATCAAGCCTTCGGGGAAAGCTCCTCGACGGACCCGACGAGGACTCACACGCAGCCGTAGCTATACTCCTCAGGGAGCGCGACGACGACCTAGAGTTCTTCCTTGTCAAGAGGGCCGAGGTCGAGGGGGACCCGTGGAGCGGGGATATGGCGTTCCCCGGAGGAAAGAGAGGAGGCGACGACAGGAATCTCGTTGAAACCGCGTCCCGGGAGGTCCTGGAGGAGACCTCCATCGATCTTCGAGAGAGATCAAAGCTTGGCTACATGAAGCCCATATACAGCTCAGTGCGCACCAGCATGAAGGTCCAGCCCATTGTGTACGTGTTCGACGAGGAGCCAGATGTGACCCTGAACTACGAGCTCACCAGATACCTGTGGGCGCCCATGAAGAAGCTTGTCCAGTCCAGGACAAAGGAGGACGTCAAGGGCTGGAACAGTGATATTTACAAGTACGACGGAGAAGTGGTCTGGGGACTCACTTTCCGTATGCTTGAGCAGTTAATCGAATTGTTAGAGGCTTAGAGGAGCTCCTTGAGAGCCTCCGCGACCTGACTAGGCAGCTCACCGACGGCGACACCGGCGTCCCTCAGCGCGCTTATCTTGCTATCAGCCGACCCAGTTCCCCCCTGGATGATGGCGCCTGCATGGCCCATCCTCTTTCCCGGAACCGCAGACCTTCCTGCGACGTAAGCCGCGATAGGCTTGGTGAAGCCACCGTCCTTGATGAACTGGGCTGCCCTCTCCTCGGAGTTACCGCCGATCTCGCCGATCAGGGCAACCCCTTTGGTCTCTGGGTCGTCCTCAAACCACTTTAAGATGTCAATATAGTCCAGTCCAACCACCGGGTCGCCTCCAAGCCCTACACATGTGCTCTGGCCAAGACCAACTCTTGTTACATGAGCCGCTATCTCGTAGAACAGGGTGCCGCTGCGACTGATGATGCCCACCTCGCCCTTTTTGAAGACCTGGGCAGGCATGATTCCCATCTTGGACTCCCCCGCCTTGATGAGTCCCGGGGTGTTCGGGCCAATGATTGTAGTTCCCCTTAGGTTCGCCCTGGCGACGAGCTCAATGCTGTCCCTGACGGGAACGCCCTCAGTTATAACAACAACAGGGTCCAGCTCGGCCTCAACTGCCTCCAGAGCTGCGTCCAAGGAGAACGGCGCAGGGACGAATATGATGCTAGCATCGATCTCCTCAACCTGCTGGGCCTCCCTGATGGTATCATACACAGGTATCCCTTCAACTTCCTGCCCTCCCCGTCCAGGCGTAACACCAGCGACGATCTTGGTTCCGTACTCCTTCATGAGTTTGGTGTGGAACTCTCCCTGATCGCCTGTGATTCCCTGAACCACGACCCTGGTTTCCTTGTCAATAAATCGCGTCATCCTAGTTTCCTCCTGCCAGCCTTACCGCCATCTTTGCGCCCTCCTCCATTGTGTCAAGCGTGTCGATGCCGTTCTCCTTGAGGATGGCCCTGCCCTCCTCCTCTTTGGTGCCCATCAAGCGGACGACGATGGGCTTTTCGCTTCCAAGTTCTTTGCGAGCAGCCACAATTCCCTGAGCCGTGTGGTCACAGCGGGTAATCCCCCCCAGAACATTGACGAACAATGCCTTGGTCCTCTCGTCACTCAGTACAAACTTGACCGCCTTGCTGATCCTCTCTGAGGTTGCCCCACCTCCAAGGTCGAGGAAGTTTGCAGCTTTCCCCCCCTGTAGCATTACCGTGTCGAGGGTGGCCATGGTCAGTCCAGCCCCGTTACCAATGATGCCTATGTCGCCGTCCAGCTCCACGTATGTGAGGTCCTTTTCCTTTGCCTCCATCTCCCTGCCCGAGAACTCACCTTGGTAGCTGTCCAAGAGCTTCTCCTCCAGCTCCCTGTGCCTGAACAGGCTGTTATTGTCGACGTTGAGCCGCGCATCAGCCGCCAGGAAACCGTCCTCGACCTCTGCGAGGGGGTTGATCTCCGTCAGCTCTGCGTCCATACCCACGGCGAGCTCAAACAACTTCGCGATGAAGGCGCCGAACTGCCTCATCTTCCTGCCGCTGTACCCTAGCCTTGTGGCAATATAGTAGCAGTGGTAGCTCCTGAGTCCGTCAATAGGGTCCACGAGGTGTCTGATTATCCTCTCCGGGGTCTCGGCGGCGACCTCCTCAATGTCCATACCGCCCTCGCTTGATGCAAGGATGACGTGTTTCTTGCTATTCCTGTCCACGGTTACGCCCAGGTAGATCTCATTCACGATATCCACCTTCTCCTCGACGTAGAGTTTCTCGACCTTGAGGTCTTTGATTGTCATACTAAGTAGCTGCTGGGCGGCCTCCGCTGCCTCCTTAGGGGTGTCCGCGAACTTCACTCCGCCAGCCTTGCCCCTGCCACCTACAGGGAGCTGGACCTTGATTACCACGGGCTTCCCAAGCTCGGCTGTGTATTCTCTGGCTGCCTCTGGGGTGGTCACCATTTTACCCGCTGGAGTTGGGATGCCATATTTCTTGAAATATTCTTTCGCCTCGTACTCAAGAAGCTTCAACATATCGCCTCGAATTACTGCTGACTACGGGTATCTCCTAAATATTGGTTCTGGGCGCAGAAAAAACACGGTTTCCTCGTTAAATGAAGGCGAGAACAACGTCTGCGCTTGATAAATCCTCTCGAAAGGTTACCATTCCTCGTCAATCGGACGATGAGTAAATTTCCTTGCGTCCTCACCGACGTAATCAGCGACGATGTGTCCGCCTCCCCGGAGGATGTACCTGTATATGGTGAGGCCCTCAAGTCCGCTGGGGCCGCGGGCGTGGATCTTCCCCGTGCTTATACCTACCTCCGATCCCAGTCCGTACCTGTACCCGTCCGCGAACCTTGTCGAGGCGTTCCAGAACACGTTAGCAGAGTCCACGGAATCGATGAAGTATGCGGCGGTTTCCGCTGTGCCCGTTATCACTGCGTCGGTGTGGTGGGAGCCATACCTGTTGATGTGGTTGATCGCCTCTTCGGCGTCGGATACGATCTTCAATGCCACGATGTAGTCGAGGTACTCGTAACCCCAGTCCTCATCTGTCGCCCCCTTGATCCCGGCATCTATTATCTCAAGCACCCGTTCACCGCCCCTGACCTCCACGTCTTTGCCTACCAGCTTCTCAACCATGGGTGCAAGGAAGCTCTGTGCGATATCCTCGTGTACCAGGATGGTGTCCACGGCGTTACACACGGATGGGTACTGTACCTTGGCGTCGAGGCAGACCTCCACGGCCATATCCAGGTCAGCGTCGCTGTCAACGTAGATGTGGCAGACTCCATCAGCGTGCCCCAGAACGGGGATACGTGTGTTGTTCTGAATATACCGAACGAACGCGTTGCTACCCCGGGGGATAATCAGGTCAACGTAGGCATCCAATTCAAGGAGCTTGGTGACCTCCTCCCTTGCCTCCATGATCTGAATCCACCCCTCGGGAAGGTCACCGGTGGCCTCCTTGATGATCGAGTATAGCTTCCTGTTGCTGTGACGGGCCTCACTGCCCCCCTTGAGGAGTACGCTGTTCCCTGATTTCAAGCACAGGCTCGCTATCTGGACCAGCGCATCGGGTCGCGACTCGAAGATTACCGCGACGACCCCTAACGGTGATGTGACCCTGAATAAATCTAGACCTTTATCCAGCTCCCTGGCGTACTCTGTCCTCCCAACTGGGTCGTCAAGGGACGCGACGCTGTTCACCATCTCGACAATCCCTTGAACCTTCCCCGTGTTCAAGGCTAGCCTCTTCATCAAGGCCTCCGTTATCTCTCCCGTCTGCAGCATCCCGTCAGCTGCCTCCAGGTCCTTGTGGTTAGCCTCAAGCAGGGACTCTCTGTGAGTCCAGATTGCCTCGGCTACCGCTTTCAACGCCTTGTTCTTGGCCTCTGTAGACAGCTTTGCCAGGCCGTAGGAGGCCTGACGGGCAGCTACCGCCTTTTTGATTACTTCACTCATTCATTTCATCTCCTCTAGGTAGGAACAGCGTTCCAATCTCTCCTGTGAATACCTTGGATAGGGCGTCGGGCACGTTACTGCTCGCTATCACCGTGGCTTTGCCTTCTTTAGCCAGCCTCTTGGCCGCCTGTACCTTGGTGTACATACCGCCGAAGCCCTTCCCCGC
>JABXKY010000094.1 GCA_013619005.1 Candidatus Bathyarchaeota archaeon
CCCAGGTAACATGCCGGGGCTCTACTACAGCGACGAGTTCCATATGGCGGAGTGGCTGCGCCTCAGCAGGTCAGAGGAGGGGGTCAAGGAGTACATGGACAGGTACGTGTACGGCGTTGAGGACTTCGAGGAGTATCTGGACCTAGTTGGGGGCGAGGAAAGGATGGAGTACCTGGCCAGACTGGAGCGGCTTGAGGTCCCCCTGGATGCCCCCTGGTCGAGGAGGGGTAATTAATGTCGTATAATACAACTGAGCTTATGGCCTGCGTAGCCAGCAGGGTATTAGAGAACGGGAAATCCATCTTCGTGGGGACCGGGCTGCCCATCATAGCCACCATGCTGGCTCAGAGGCTCCACGCACCTGACCTGTTGGTGGTCTTCGAGGCGGGGGGGATCGGCCCCAAGCTTCCCACCATCCCCATAAGCGTGGGGGACAGCAGGACGTTCCACAGGGCGGTGATGGCGGCCAGCATGGACTACACCATGGGCATGGCTCAGGCGGGTCTCGTTGACTACGGTTTCCTGGGGGCGGCCCAGATAGACAAGTACGGGAACCTCAACACCACCGTGATCGGGGACCACGCCGCCCCCAAGGTAAGACTGCCCGGTAGCGGCGGGGCCAACGACTTGGGCAGCCTCTGCCACCAGACCATCACGTTGATGCGGCAGGACAAGCGCAGGTTCATGGAGAAGCTGGACTACCTCACCACACCAGGATATCTAACTGGTCCGGGCGCCAGGGAGGCAGCTGGTTTACCTGCAGAGACAGGTCCGTACAGGGTGATAACCCAGCTTGGGGTCATGGGCTTCGATGGGGAGACCAAGGAGATGATGCTACTCCAGGTTCACCCGGGGGTCACCGTTGGCGAGGTCATAGAGAACACTGGGTTTGACCTCCTCATCGGGGACGTGAGGGAGACTGATGCCCCCACGGACGAGGAGCTGAGGCTGCTGAGGGAGGAGATCGACCCCTCCGGCATTGTCCTTGGGAAGTAGCTAGTCCTTGTACCCCTTCGGGACAGGGACGGTCTTCCACAGCTCGATGAAGTCAACTATGAACTGGATTGATTCCTCCATCGAGGCGGCTGCCTCCTCTGGGTCGGCCTTTCGCGGGTCGCTTGTCGCGTACTGCCCGTTTCTTGTTATGTCCTCCGTGTTCGGGGGTAGGCTCGCGTGGAACACTTGGTTTACCAGCTCAAAGTCCTCCCTGTCGGGGTCCATGTACTCCCTCAGTTGGTCAGGGATGATTACGCCGCTCTCCCAGTTTTCAAGCCGCCACATCTCCACGAGCTCTGGGAAGTAGTGGAGCGCGTACGCGGTCTCTCTGGGTCCGCTGTGGACCTCGAAGTACCTGGTCATCCTGTCTCGGATTTTCTTGGATAGCTCCGTGTTCCTGGGTCCGCTTGGTGTGGCTATCATCACCTTGTATTTTCTCTTGGCGATCTGGGCGGCCAGCTGCATTGTCTGCGTGTTGCCTCCGTGGTGGTTGATCATGACGAAGCGTTTGACTCCGTGGTGGGCAAAGCTCTCGATGGTTTCTAGCAGTATGTTCAGAAGCGTCTCCGCCGAGAAGGTGACGGAGCCGGGGAAGGCCATGTGATGGGGGCTGAACCCCGCCCAGCATGGGTGGATGCAGACACTGTTGGTCCTGCCAGCGATCTCGTGGATGAATTCATGGACGCCTAGGCTGTCGGTGCCCAGTGGGAGGTGGATTCCGTGCTGCTCGATGGCACCGATTCCGATGATGACTATGGGCTCGGGCTCGTTCTCCAGCCAGTCCTCGAAGGCGGGGCGTGTGAGGTCCTGGACCCAGAATCGTGAAAGTCTACCGTTTTCAGACATAATTGAAGACTGGCGTGCTTAGTTTTAACGTTTTCATGGGTAACGTTATCAGCGTTTAGGCAGTAGTTACTGCTCATGCTGGACTGGGTGAACAGAAACGGGAAGATACTGCTGGCTGTACGCCCCATACAGGCGTTCGCGGGCAGCTTCGTGAGCCTCTTCTTCGCTATATATCTCAATTCCCTTGGTCTGCCGCTGTGGCAGACCGGGCTTGTGCTGTCAGGGGGCTTGGCTACATCGACACTGTTCAACCTCGTCGCGGGATATCTGGCGGATCGCATGGGGAGAAGAAGGCTGCTCATGTTCTTCGGTCTTATGTCAACGGCTGCCGGGTTGGTTTTCACCCTAACCAATCAACCCATGATCCTTGTCGTTACGGCGGTTATCGCATCAATGGGGTACGGTGGGGGGTTCGGCGCCGCCCAGATGCTTGAGAGGGTTATCCTCGCGCAGTGCTGCGAAGACGAGGAGAGGACAGACCTATACGCCATTAGGAGCACAATTGGGTCCCTCGCGACCGCGGCGGGATCACTTTTCACAGGGCTTTTGGTGGTGATTCAAAGTTGGGGTTACGTCGAGAGTATAGCATACAGGATGATGTTCGGGGTCTTTACCGTACTGAACTTGATCATCGTGTTCCTGTACCTGATGCTTGACGAGGAGGCCGAGATCGAGGAGGAGAAGGCGGTTCAGGTTGCCCTCAGTCCCGAGACTAAGAGATACGCGGTGCTTCTCTCGATTCTCTTCAGTATGGACGCCCTCGGGGGCGCCTTCATAGGCAGGAGCCTCGCCGCCTACTGGTTCTTCGAGAGGTTTGGGCTGGGGATGGACAAGATCGGCATGATATTCTCGGCATCAAGCCTCCTAGCTGCGGTCTCCTTTATGTTGGCGGCGAGGATCAGTAAGCGCATCGGCCTCATCAACACAATGGTGTTCAGCCATCTGCCCGCCAACTTGATGATGGCGGTCATCCCCTACATGCCCACACTTGAGACGAGTTTATTCTTCTACCTCGGCAGGAGCCTGCTGAGCATGATGGATGTGCCGACAAGGCAGAGCTATACGATGGCGATTGTTAAACCGGAGGAGAGGAGCCGGTTCCAAGCCTTACTGAACCTCCCTAGAAGTGTTACCATGGCCATTGGCCCCGGTATAGCGGCGTACGTTATGCAGTTCGTCGGCATCAGCATGCCCTTCCTCATTGCGGGGATTATCAAAAGCTTCTATGATATCGCGTTATGGTTCACGTTCAAGGACATTAAGCCACCCGAAGAAGAATAGGCAAGTCAAGGGTTCTCTAAAAACATGGATAGAATCGTTTTTCATCATTTGTATTGAAAGAGTGATTCGAAAAATCGTAATTAAATGTAAATACTAGCTGGAGGTATCCACCGATAAGCCTAATATCCTAGCCAGTCAACTACAGAAGAGGTACATTGGATACATTATCGGAATACATGGACAGGGAGAACCTTGAGAAGCTCAAGGCCATCAATAACCCCCATGTAGAGGAGCAGGTTGCCAGGTTTCTTTCACTCTGTAAACCAGAAAAGGCGACGGTGATCACGGATGATCAAAAAGACATCGATTATGTCCGAAAATTAGCCATGGATATAGGGGAAGAGTACCCTCTGGCAATGGAGGGCCACACCATCCACTGGGATGGCTACCAGGACCAGGCAAGGGATAAGGGAAACACGAAGGTGCTCACCACCCCCGAGATGCAGATGAGTAAGGGCATTAACACTATTTCGCGTAACGAGGGCCTGGAAGAGGTCCTCGGTTACATGGATGGAGCCATGAAGGGAAAGGAGTGTATCATTCGATTCTTCAGCCTAGGTCCAACCGATAGCAGGTTCACGTTATGCGCCCTTCAGCTAACGGACAGCCTATACGTCGCACACAGCGAGGACATCCTTTACAGGAAGGGCTACGAGCAGTTCAAGAGGCTCAAAGGAGGCTCAGAGTTCTTCACGTTTATCCACAGCGCAGGGGAGCTTGATGAACGCAATACCACTGTGAATACAGACAAGCGCCGCATCTACATCGATCTTCTCGACAACAAGGTCTACACGGTTAACAACCAGTACGCGGGAAACAGCCTTGGCCTCAAGAAACTGGCGCTAAGGCTCGCAGTGTATAAGGCAAACAACGAGGACTGGCTCTCGGAGCATATGCTCATCATGGGAATCAAGCCTGAGGGTAAGAACAGGACCACATATTTCACGGGCGCCTACCCCAGCGCATGTGGCAAGACCAGCACAGCTATGATTCCAGGCCAGTCCATCGTGGGCGACGACATCGCGTACCTGAAGATGGATGAAGAGGGCAACTGCAGGGCCGTGAACATCGAGCAGGGTGTCTTTGGCATCATCACTGACGTGAACCCCGTTGATGACCCGTTCATCTACACGACACTCACCACGCCACGGGAGATGATCTTCAGCAACGTACTAGTCAAGGACGGAAAGCCATACTGGCTGAACATGGGCATACCAGAGGAGGAGTATCCAACAGATGGCCTCAACCACATCGGTAAATGGGAGAAAGGCATGAAGGACTCCAAGGGCAACGAGGTCGGAATCGCCCACAAGAACGCAAGGTACACCATCCGTATCAACGAGCTTGAGAACGCGGACCCCAATTACAATGACCCGGACGGATTGGTAATAGACGGGGTGCTCTACGGTGGCAGGGACAGCGATACAAACGTCCCAGTTAGCCAGGCGTTGAGCTGGGAACACGGAGTATACATGGGAGCCATCATCGAGTCAGAGACCACATCGGCCACCCTTGGACAGGCGGGCGTTCGTAAGAGCAGCCCCATGGCTATCATGGATTTCATGGTCGTGCCATTCGGCAGATACCTCAAGAACCACATCGAGTTCGGAAACAAGCTGACAAGGACACCAAAGGTGTTCAGCACCAACTATTTCCTGAAAAAAGAAGGAA
>JABXKY010000319.1 GCA_013619005.1 Candidatus Bathyarchaeota archaeon
TTATTAGAATAACTTAGGATTAATCATTAAAGTTATAACCAAATCTATATTATTTTACAATGGTTTCATGTCTTTCGCTGATAATTTTTACGATTTGTTATTCGAGATCTCCAGCGAGGACCGCCATAAACTATTGTTATATCTACATGGCGAATCAGCGAACTTGACCAATATTTCAAGGAATATAGGGTTGAACCTTCCTGAGACCCGTAGACATGTAACGAGGTTAATTGAAGTAGATTTGATTGAACGCAACCCAAACAGCAGTTACTCGATAACCAATTTTGGGAAAATAATACTGGAACAGATAGATGAAATTGCCTTCTTCGCAAATCACAAAGATTATTTCCAATCTCATAACGTCGATAGCATTCCCCGGGAGTTTAAGAAAAGACTAGGTGAGCTCTCAAACAGTGAATATGAGAACAACATACTGAACTATATCCGGAAAATGGAGACCGTGATAAAAGAGGCAGAAGAAGAAGTCTGGCTTCTTGTCGACCAATTCCCCCTAAACCACCTAACGTTGATCGTTGAGGCGATCGAACGCGGAGTACGAATCAAGATAATTGAGCCGATAAACCGGTTAATTAACCCAGACCTTGAGGCAATGGCACCGGAGGAAACCCTGGCACTAGACCGCATGAAGACCACCCCGTTGTTGGAACAGAAAATGCTGGAAGAGATCAACGTATTCATGTGTTTATCTGAGAAAAACTGTGTCCTAGACTTTCCAACGCTGGAAGGTAAGAACGATTACATAGGTTTCGTGTCAAAGGACGAAAAAGCCCTCAAATGGGGAAGAGACCTGTTCCAGTATTATTGGGAAAGATCAGAACCGAGAACACTCATAACGCCTTCATTGATGGCAGAAAGAACTCGGCCAGTGAGTGCGGCTGAAAAATCGAATCAAATTGTAGTAGTAGGCAGAGAAAGACCGGAGTATGATGCCCAGGCCATTCAAGACGCAGTTGATAATTATGACGAGATAATTTTGAAGGGACGTTTCAATATAGGAACCTCAACAATAACGATGAAGAGAAGCGTCCATGTTAGAGGAGAAGGTAGAACCAATGATATTCCTGATACAAAGGTCTATAAAAAAGGCTGGAATTTCCCGTTTCTAAGTCAAGAATTTCTATTAATCGTCGGAGGGGATAAAATTGACGTTACCATTGAAAACATTCACATCGAGAATTTCAACGGTACGTGTATTAGCAATCGTCATGGCAATAGTGTTACCATCAGAAAAAACCGGATAACACTTGAATCAGGTCTTGGAAGGGGCTTAAGCTTCGGTAACTGGGGGGACCACGTAGTTGGGATAACATCTGGTGGAGAATCAATGGATAAGGGAAGCTTCCCTGGAGGCATATTAATAGAAGATAACTACTTGGATTTCGGGGTCTCTTTTGCCAGGGGGGGCTTCATCTCGAACAAAGGCTTTGAAAATAGTCCAGACTATAGGCCTGATCTACAAAAACATGAAGCAGCTGTTTGTGTAGGGATATTATTGAACAGAAATCTTGGCAATGTGGTTGTCAGAAACAATGTTATCCGGAACATGAATTCAAGAGGAATACTTGTCGCTGATAACTGGGCATCATCAGATATCTCGATCATAAAAAACACCATAATATCCGAGGTTTTTGGCGCATACCCATACAACAGCCCGATGGCAGGCTTAGGTATCTTTATTCAAAATGCCTGGACCGAGCCCAGATCAGGCGGAAGAGTCGAGGTCGCGGATAATAAAATAGTCTGCACAAAAGTAAACTACAGTGGCATCGCGGTGCATGGACCTGCGATGTACCAGGATGGGGCCGGGAAACTCGAGGAGTGCATCGTTAGAGACAACGAAATTGAGCTAGAGGACGGCTATATCGGGGTTCAGATACGAAAAAGCGACTCCACGATAGTTAAAAACAACAAGGTCTCCGGTAGGGTTTACTACGGGTTACAGATAAGTGGAAGCAAAAATCGAGGCGGGATAGACCTTACCTCACATGGAAACATCTTCAAAGAAAACGATCTGGAAAAACTTGTGATAAAAGAACCCGACGACTATAGTGATGGCAACGTTAACGGATACACCTTCACCGGTGAAGAGGGAAAATCGAGGCCAGCACATGTCTGGTTGAACCCATACGCCAGCCACAACGTCATCCAGCTTGAAGCAGGTCAAACAATAATCGACGAAGGAAAAAACACTCAGACCAAACGCCTGTAAACTTGTTCTATTTTCTCAACTTGGCTTGTAATGGCAACCATGATAACGTGGACGGACATAGTCATCATGTATGTCCCGTGAAGAAGTGGCGAGGGAGGCGGCCAGGCTCCTCTACAACAGGTCTGTGAAGGAGTACAAGGACGCCAAGGAGATGGCCGCGGCGAGCCTCGGCTCAAGGGCGCTCCCCAGCAACTATGAGGTCGCCGTGGAGCTGGATGTTCTCACGGACCAGTACGAGGGCCCGGGGAGGCAGCGTATGCTCATCGGGATGAGGGAGATAGCATTGGAGGTGATGAGGCCGCTGGGCGACCTGTCACCGGTATTGATTGGAAGCGTCTGGAGGGGAACGGTACGGAAGGGAAGTGACATCGACATAGTTGTCTACCACCCCGATTCCATCAAGGTAGCCCAGATGCTTGTCAAGTACGTGATAGTTGAGACCGAGCAGAAGCAGTTCATCCTAGATGGGATACCGAGGACATCGACCCACATCTCCATGAACATAGACGACCACCCCGTCGAGGTCGTTGTTCGCCCCCCCGAGGACAGGGACTTTTACAGGGATGAGAGGTGTGAGACATACGGGGACATCAAACGGGGGATAAGCCTCCCACAACTGGAAAAGCTTATGAACGCTGACCCCCTCCGACGATTCGTACCCAGGAGGCGGAACAGGTGAAGCCAAAACTATTCGGCAGCTCAGGGATCAGAGGACTGGCCAACAAGGATATCACGACAACACTTTCCCAGCGCGTAGGCGCCGCCATCGCCACCATGAACCAGGGCGGACAGGTTGTAGTCGGTTTTGATGCACGGATCTCGGGACCCATGCTTGAAATGGCCTTGACCTCGGGACTCAACGCCTGTGGAGCAGATGTTCTCCAGGTCGGCCTAGTGCCCACGCCTGTGACGGCGTGGATGATAGGGGAGACGGGCTCGGACGCCGGGGTTGAGATCACGGCCAGCCACAACCCGCCGCAGTACAACGGGTTGAAGGTATTCAACAGGGAGGGCATGAGCCTTACCATAGAGGAGCAGCTGGCCACCGAGAAAGTACTGGAGGAGGAGGCATACGAGTGGTCGCAGTGGGACGCCGTTGGCTCAACCGAGGAGGTTGATGCCGTCGAGCCGTACATCGAGATGCTGGTGGACAGCATCAACATCGATAACGAGACCATGGTGGCGGCAGACTGCTTCTGCGGAGCGACATCGACCCTCGCACCCCTGGCCTTCGGCGAGTTTTCCCTCAAATCAAACATAATCAACGCGGTCCCGGACGGGACGTTCCCCGCTGGGAAACCCGAGCCCAGCAGGGAGAGCCTCATGAGGCTCGGCAGGTACATGAAATCCCTTGGCTGCGAGGTCGGGTTCGGGTTCGATGGAGATGGGGACAGGATGATGCCCGTAGGAGCAGACGGTTCAATGGTCAACCCGGACATGGCACTAGCGGCCTACGCGGGCTACGTGGTTGAGAGGAACGGTGGGGGGACCGTAGTCACCCACGTTGGCGCTTCGATGAACGTCGACGATATGGTCAGGGATGCTGGAGGCAAGGTCATCAGGACCCCAGTCGGCGACGCGTTTATCACAGAGGCAATGGCGAGACACGGGGCCGTCTTCGGAGGTGAGCCAGTCGGAGCCTGGGTATTCCCTGAGCACCACATGTGTCCCGCCGGGGTCATGGGGGCGCTGAAGGTCCTTGAGGCACTTGAGGAGACGGGGAAATCAATGGAGGAGTTCATCTCCGCGGTGCCGGAGTACCCCCTGGACAGGGTCAAGCTGGGATGCGAGAACCCCCAGAAACCCATGGCCATGACGTTGATTGCCGAGAGGTACCAGGACGCTTACAGAAACGTTGAAACCATCAGCACGATGGACGGCGTCCGCCTTGAGATGGAGAACGGCTGGGCTCTGATACGCCCAAGCGGCACTGAGCCCCTCATAAGGATAACCGTGGAGGGCAGAACCATGACAGACGTCGAAGATATTATGGACCGAGGCAGACTACTAGTCAAGAAGGTGTTAGGAGAACTATGAAGGCGGTTATACTCGTAGCGGGAATGGGAACAAGGCTCAGACCACTGACTGACAACACTCCGAAGCCCATGCTCGACGTGGGGGGGAGGCCGCTCCTTGAGTGGATGATAAAGCGGGTGAAGGAGGCGGGCATCGACGAGATTCTGCTGGTGACCAATTACCTTGAGCACAAGATCATCGACTATTTCGGCAACGGTACAAACCACGGTGTGATGATCAGCTACAAGACCCAGGAGGAGACACTGGGCACCGCAAACGCCTTCGGACAGGCCACGGAGTGGGTGGGAAACTCCGAGTTCATGGCGCTCTACGGAGACCACTACCTAGAGGAGGGCACCCTGAAGAGGCTCGTTGAGGCTCACAGGGAAGGTGAGGTCACCGCATCGACCCTCAAGGTCGAGGACCCAAGCCAGTACGGTGCCTTCGGGTTGGACGGCGAGTTCATCACGAAGGTGGTGGAGAAGCCGGAGCCCGGCACCGAGCCCACCAA
>JABXKY010000140.1 GCA_013619005.1 Candidatus Bathyarchaeota archaeon
CCAGAAGAGGTGGTCAAAGCTAGAGAAACTGGTTCCACAAGAATACCTTGTGAAGAGAATCATCACCGATAACCCAGCCGATGCCACCGAGTTCATGGAGCAAGCCCTAGAGGAGGGCCACGAGGGGTTGATGGCCAAGCGCCTCGACAGCCCGTACAGACCAGGCAAGCGGGGCAAACTGTGGTACAAACTCAAGTCCGTTGAGACCCTGGATGTCGTGGTGGTGGCGGCTGACTGGGGCTCGGGGAGGAGGCGTGGCTGGCTGAGCAACTACCACCTGGGTGTCTGGGACGGCGACGAGTACCTGGTCATAGGTAAGACCTTCAAGGGTCTCACGGACGAGGAGTTCAGGTGGATGACGGAGCGCCTTCAATCACTCAGGGAGCGTGAGACGGGGCACACCGTCCACGTCAGGCCTGGGCTGGTGGTGGAGGTGGCTTTCAACGAGATCCAGAAGAGCCCCCACTACAAGTCGGGTTACGCTCTGCGGTTCGCCAGGGTCAAGCGCATCAGGACGGATAAGAGCGCCGATGAGGCTGATACGCACCAGCGTGTGCATGAGCTTTACGAGAAGCAGTTTGAGCACAAGGATCGGCTCTAGTCCTTTCCCCTTTTCCTTAGACCGGTGATTATCTTCTGGAAACCGGAGTCGCCGCTTATCGCTGTGCCCTCGGTCTTCGGTACGGTCCTCAACTCGATGAGCTGGTAATGGGTTAGGAGTCCAAGCATGAGCACCAGGTCAACCATCACAGTCCACCAGCTCAGCGCGGTGAAGTAAAATGTGAACGTCTGTGTTATCTGGATGCCCGCTGGCATCGTGACCCCAAGCGAGGCGAGCACGATGGATAAGATGGCAACGTAGTAGACCCAGACTATCCTGGTCTTCAGGGTCTCGGACTCGTGCCTGAGCCTGTCGACGCCGTCTATCTTCTCCTGCCTTTTCTCCCCGAACCCAACGACCTCCATTGCCTCGGGGTCCAGCTCAATGATGCCCTTCATCTGTGAGACGAACCCCTCGTTCTCCGTCATCATCCTGTTCCTCTGGGTGCTCTGGAATGTCCTCAGCCTTGTATCAAACTCGTCGTCGAAGAGTAGCCACCACATGGCGTAGTTGCCCCCTGACAGTAACAGCGTATTTAGGATGAGGATGTATGGCTCGGTCAATCTATGGTGATATCTGGCGTACGGGCTATAAAAATTAAAAGAAAAAGAGGGGTTTTTAGGCGTCCTTCAGCTGGTCCAGCGGGGGTTTCAGGTCCATGGGGATCGGTGGCTTGTAGACCCTACCGGCCAGCCTCTCTACCCACTCATCCTTGACCTTCTGGAGCAGATCGGGCTTGGTGAGCAGCTCCAACCCGGCGGATGCGTGGACTTTTGTGCTGAAGATAAGTCCCTTGTGGCCTATGCTCATACCGTTCTGGGCAGTGAACTGCCAGCTGTGACCGGGTGTGCCCAGCATGCAGCATGTTGTGCCGAACTCGATTGTGGGTGTCACCCAGCTTACGTCGCTGACGTCGGTGCTTCCGGCGCCGACCATTCCCGCCCTGTAGTCGTCCAGGATCCTGTCATCAAAGTTCACGTCCCTGAGCTTCTGCCAGTCAGGCCTGTTAGATTTCTGGAGGCTGTTCATCTTCTTGTCGATGTCGACGAATTCCCCCATCTTCGTGGCGAAGGCCTCGTCCTCCTCGGTGAACTTGGGTGCCCCGATGTCCCTCATCTTGTCCACTATCAGGCTTGCCAGCACCCCGTTGGGCAGCTTGTCGTAGCATCCCGTGAGGAACTCTACTTTGCTGGTGGTCCTGGCCATGAGGTTGGCCCCCTTGACGATGTCCATGATCCAGCCGTAGATCTCCTCAACCTGGGCCCTCTGCGGCGCTCTGTTGTAGTACCATGTCCTGGCGTATGCGGGTACCACGTTGGGCTGTCCTCCTGCCTCCTCGTGGATATAGTGGACACGGGCTTTCTCGATGACGTGCTCCCTCATGAAGTTGACGCCGTTGCTCATAAGCTCAACAGCGTCCAGGGCGCTGATGCCGTTCTCGGGGTCACCAGCGCTGTGTGCGGTTCTGCCGTAGAAGTGGACCTTGAAGCTGTTCATGGCGTTGCTTGAGCCGGTTCCAGCTGTGTTGGCGCTGCTCGGATGGTGGGCCAGCACGGCGTCGACGCCGTCAAATAGCCCATGCTTGACCATCCAGATCTTGCCTACCAGAGTCTCCTCTGCTGGGCAGCCGTAGACCTTGATGGTGCCTGGTATCTTGTGCTCCTCCATGGCTACCTTGAGGGCGATTCCGGCGGCGACCGCGCCCGCTCCGTAGATGTTGTGTCCGCAACCGTGTCCCGGCGCTCCCTCCTTCACAGGGTCCTTGTAGGGGACTGGTTTTTGGCTGATGCCAGCCAGGGCGTCCAGCTCGCCGAGGATGCCGATGGTGGGGCCTCCCTCTCCGTTGCTCCATGTGCCCATGAATGCCGTGGGCATCTCTGCTACGCCCCTGTCGACCTTGAAGCCTGCTTTCTCGGAGATGTTTGAAAGGTATTCAGCCGTCTTGAACTCAAGGAGACCGAGCTCGGCGAAGTCCCAGACCTTGTCGCTCCACTCGATTATCTTCTTCTCGTTCTCGTCTATCCATTGATAAGCGGTATCTTTCAATTTGATCAGTAAAATGTACCGTCTATGAACGTTTTAAAACCATCCCCGGTGCTACCCGTCGGACCAGTTAGGTAGCCTGGTCTTCACGGCGCCAAACAAGAAGTGTCCTAATCCTATGGTCACCAGTCCCTGGATGATGTTGAAGGCGGCGATCAGGGGGAGTAAGCCAATGGTGGCATTCCAAGGGACGTGCCAGAAGTTTGGCAGTACGTACAGGTTGACAGCGGTCATGATCAGCACCCTTGAAGCGATTCCAAGTGCCCACGCGTGATAATTGGTACCAATACGGTCCTTGAAAAAGACGGATTCCCCCATATGTAACCCCAAGACTGTTGATAGCTCGGCGAAGAACTTCATCGATGCCGATATCCAGTTGCCGCTCCTCATGATGATGCCCAGTCCCGCAACGAGACTTGTTGTAATGGCGGGTGAGAACCCGTACATGAACAGGCTCATTACGATGGGTACCCCCGTGAAATCGAACTTGAGGTTGGGGTACCACGGGAAAGGGATCTTCAGGCCCGAGTACTTTAGGGTGTAATCAAACACGATTACCAGGGCCGCCATTATCGCGGTTCCCGTGAGAACCGCTGTCCTGTTTTGCTTTCCCATCGCAGTCACCAACCTGTTATCAGTAATAGTTTGGAATAAAAAAATAACTACAATAGGGGATGTAATCAGGCATCTGGGTCAAGGTCCAGCTGGTGTCCGAACCTCTTCTTCTTGGTCTCCATGTAATCCCTGTCATGCTCATGGGTTGGCAGTTCCAGCGGAACCCTCTCAGCTATCTCAACTCCGAACGAGCTCAGTTGCTTCATCTTGTCTGGGTTGTTTGTCAGCAGCCTGACGCTTTTCACCCCCAGTTTCCTGAGCATGGCCGCCGAGACCTCGTAGTCCCTCTCATCGGGCTCAAATCCCAGGTGTAGGTTTGCATCATATGTGTCGTAGCCTGCGTCCTGAAGCTGGTATGCCTTTATCTTGTTGACCAAACCGATTCCCCTTCCCTCCTGCTGCATGTACAGGAGAACCGCCAGACCCTCCTCTTCTATCAGTGAAAGGGCCGTGTGGAGCTGTGGCCCGCAGTCGCACCGCATTGAGCCGAGGGCGTCCCCAGTGAGACAGCTGCTGTGAAGCCTGGTGAGGACCTTTTCTTCACCAAAGACATCACCTTTCACAACGGCTATGTGATCCCTGTGGTCCTTGTTGTTAGCGAACCCCAGAATTTTGAAGTCTCCGTACAGGCTGGGCAGGTCAGCGACTGCCACAAGGTTGATGCAAAGGTTCTTGGAGCAGTTTTCGCAGTCCCAGTGGAACCGGCAGGACTTGTATTCCTGAATGTCTGCCTCTCTTGTCTCATAGTATGACTCGGCCAAAATGTATCAAAAAAGAACCTGTTTGGCTCTGGATAACGTTTTCCTGTCATTGAATGGATAGGTGCCGCTGCCCAAAGCCTTTAAAAACATCAGACGTTGCATAATTGCAAGTGATGGATGTGCATCAACTCCAATATCTACCAGCGGAGTCGACGATCTCCGCAAACTGATTCTTCGTACCCTTAATGATAACCAATTACTTGTCCTGAACTCTGTCGCAGATCAGGAGCAGAGTCTTACAAGCCTACTGAAGCGGCTGTCAGAGGAGTACGGAATCCCCTTATCCACGCTGAAACTGAACGCGCGTATACTTCGAGAGCTAAACCTCATTAGCTACGGGTCAATCCGTGACAAGAGGGCGGCCCAGCTTGAAAACCTGGGTAACTTTGTTGTCAAGCTTCTGATGGATGACCCATGGAGGGCGCTGGTTCAGTTCGCTGATTGAGGTTATTTTGTTTAAAAACAGGCTAATCTACACCATTCTTTTATTTTCATGTTCTCAACATACTTAGATAATGGACAAGTTGCCTGAGGAAGACACTCCCAGCACTCTAAGGGAGCTCATTTTGGAGACTCAACTGGAGTTATCCCCCTCAGGTATCACCGTAATTGATGTTAACGAGCGGATTGTCTTCTGGAACAAGAGGTTCCTTGAGATATGGGGCCTCACCGCTGATGACCTTCGCAATTATGAGCGAGACGTCGTAATAGAGAAGGTAATAAGCAGGATTAAGAACGTGGACGAGTTCCAGAAAACCCTCTCCGACGCATACTCCGACCAAGAGTATCAGGGAACAGACCTAATCGAGCTCCTCGATGGTACCCACCTTGAACGTAAAACAGTCAGCCTGAATGACAAGGAAGGACGATATCACGGCAGGGTCTGGATTTTCACCGATATAACCCAGCAGAAGAGCCGCGAGGAGGAATACGAGAATTACGCGAGCCAGCTCCGGAGGATGGTCGCCAACAGGACTCAGGAATTGATAGAGGCCGAGAGGATGGCCGCGTCAGGGACGCTGGCTAGCGAGATCGCCCACGACCTGAAAAGTCCATTGCAGTCGATCCGCAACGCTGCCTTCATGATCAAACGTGCCCCTGAACGGATCGATGTGGGGCTAGAGATCATCGAGAAATCTGTGATGAGGTCCATAGATATGCTTGATGAGATGCGGTCTAGCACTAGGAAGGCTGAGCCTCACTTGGTAAGGACAAACCTCAATCAATTGATCAAGGACGCCCTTGATGAGCTTCCACGGCCAGACCATATCTCTGTCCAATTGGAGATGGACGCTGTGGAGGACGCCTGGATTGATTCCACCCAGATCAGGCGCGTGCTTGATAACGTCCTGCTTAACGCGGTCGAGGCCATGCCCGATGGAGGGGTTATCTCGGTAACCAAACATTTTGTCGAGGGCAAGTTCATCATACAGATCAGCGACACCGGCATCGGTATACCGGCGGAGGTCCTGCCAAACCTTTTCGAGAGAAAGTTCTACACCACCAAGCCTCACGGTCTCGGGCTGGGGTTGTCCTATTGTAAGAGGACACTAGAGAGCCACGGTGGTAGCATAATGGTGGACTCAGTTCTCGGCAAGGGAACGATTTTCACCATCGAGATCCCGCTCATAGATTAGCGGTACTCTTCCGGGATCTCTGCGCCCTGCATTATCTCGTTGATTCGTGCATCAATCTCCGTCATAATCTTCTTTCTATCCACCTTTCCCATGATGGTCAGCGGGACTGATTCCCTGAACATTATTCTGGTGGGCACCATGAACTCCTCTAGCTGGTCTCTGCAAAGGTCTAGTACCTCTTTCTCGAGTTTCTCTGATCCCGTTACTCCTTCTCGTGGGACAACCATCGCCCTGATGTCAGTGGAGCACCTTAACGGGTCTGGAACACCAAAAGCCACTGCGTGCTCGACATCTGGGTGACCAGTCAGGGTCTCCTCGACCTTTGTTGGCCACACGGTCCGCCCGTTGGCCACTATCCTGTCGTTTTTCCTTCCCACGATGTAGAGGTAACCGTTCTCATCCTTTCGTCCGATGTCTCCCGTGTACAGCCAGTTGTCTCGGAGCGCTTCATTTGTCGCTTCCTCGTTATCCAGATACTCCTTCATCAACTGGGGGCCCTTTACTATGATCTCTCCGTCCTTTCCCGGCGTCATCTCGATCTCCCCCAGTTGGAGATCAACTATCTTGACTTCTGTGTCAGGGTATGGTAGCCCTGTGCTCTCGTAATTGGGGGCTCCCTCGACGGGGGTAGCTGATATTATGGGCCCCGCCTCGGTAAGCCCGTATCCCTGATACATCCTTGCCCCTGAGACCTCCTCGAAAGACTTCATGAGGTCAGTTGGGATCGATGCTCCACCCGAGGAGCACGTGGTCAAGCTCGTGAGATCGTACCTGTCCAGACTCGGGTACTCCAAGACCTGTCTGATGAGATTAGGGATTAATGGGAAATGCGTAACCTTGTGGGTGTGAACCGCCTTGATTATGGTCTCAGCCGTCGGGTTGGGAAGAAGCATCATGGTGCATCCGAAGCTCACGGCCTCGTTCATCACCACCAGCCCGTAGCTGTGGAAGAACGGCATGGCACATAGGATGATGGGCCAGCCCGCCGCCTGGGGCTTCGCGCTATAGCCCCACCCCCTTAACCAGTGGTATGACTGCAGGGCGTTGACAATTTGGCTGTAATGGGTCAACTGTACTCCCTTAGGCTCGCCTGTGGTGCCTGAAGTGAACATGATCACCGCCACATCTTCCCTCGGGTCGATCACCGGGTAGTCATCTATCTTTGAACCGACAAGAAGGTCTTCGAACCTGTGGGCCCCTCTGGGGTACTTGATCCTATACTTGATGCCGCTGAGTATGCGTAGGCGAGTAGGGGCGTAGTACGCTGCCTCCGCCACTATCAGTTCCGGGTGCTCCTCGGGCAGCTTCTCCAGCAGCCTGTCGAGGATGATGAGGAATTTGGACCCTGTGACCTGTATCTCCCTCTCTATCTCGGAGTTTGACATCAACGGGTTGATGGCGACCACGGTTGCCCCACACAGGTGAACCGCGTTGTAAGCCACCAGAAACTGGGGACAGTTGGGCAGTACGAGGGCTACCCTGTTCCCTTTCCTGACGCCCATCCCCATGAGGTTGGCGGCGAAGGCCTCCATCTGATCCCAGAGCTTGCCGTATGAGTGCTTGGCGTCCAAGTAGATCACTGCGTCCCTGTCAGGGAACTTGCGTGCGCTGTTCCTCCAGAACTCTGTTACGGGCATCACTGGGTAATTGATCGAAATAGGGACTCCCCGAGGGTAGCTGGGTCTCTCCGCCATGTATCAGGGGTGAAGATACATCCTATAAAAACTGTGGGGCGTAGCTGTTTTATCGTAGAGGGCTTCCCTTGATGTGATCGATTTGAAGCCTACGGGAATCTATGTGCCAAATGTTACACCTTTCAACGCGAAGGGCGAGATAATGTACGACAAGCTCGGGGAGCTCCTTGAATTCTGGATAGATGGCGGAATCTCAGGGGTGATAGCCAATGCCAGCACCGGTGAAGCCCCTTACCTGAGCAGGGATGAACGGGTAAAGATCATAGAGTACCTCATAGAGAAGGCGGACGGCAGGATCAACGTGTTCGCCGGCACGGGCGCCACCAGCCTATGGCAGTCCATCGAGCTGACGAGGGACGCCCTTAATGCTGGGGCCCAGGCAGCGTTGGTTACGACGCCGTTCTTCTTTAAGCCAACGGGAGACGAGATCGCCCAGTACTTCATCGAGCTCATGGACGCCGTTGACATCCCCGTCATCCTGTATAACGTCCCCAAGTTCACCGGTTACAGCGTAGCCCCCAAGGTGGTTGCAAAGGTAGCCGATGAGTGCAGCAACCTGGTGGCCATGAAAGACAGCAGCAACAACCCGGGCAACATGGCCGATGTCATCAGCCTCTGCGGCGACAAGATCAACGCGTTAAGCGGAGCAGCCGACATGATCCTGCCCACGTTGATGTTGGGCGGGAAAGGCGCCATCGTGGCAATCGGTAACGTCGCGCCTAGGACGTGCGTCAACATCTTTGACGCCTACGGTAAATCCGATGTCAAGGCAGCGGGGGACAACCAGCTCAGGGCAAGCTTCGTAAACAAGGTGGTGGTCAGGGATTACCCGCAGATACCGGCCATCAAGGCAGCCATCAACCAGATGGGGCTACCCGCCGGACACCCCAGAAAACCGTTGACGGCGCTACCTGAGGAGACAGCCCGGAAGATCAAGGAGACCCTCGGTCTATAACCGCTTCACCATGGCAGTCTTGTCCTTGTAGAAGACCCTGTCCAGCTCCGTGTACCCCATCTTCCTCCAGAAACCCACAGCCTCCTGCTCGGAGTCTATCTGCATCCACCCGGCGCCCACGTTTCTCGCGAACTCCTCCACCTTCAAGTAGAGGGCCCTGCCGTAACCATTGCCCCGCTCCGGCTCCTTGATGACTATGTGCTCGATGTAGAACGTATCGGGGTGGATTGCATCCGAGTCCTGCATCAAAATAACCTCGGCGTACCCGTGCCCATCGCCCACCACCCAGTGGGACCCCTTCCCATACTCCTCCTTCGGACCCCGAAACACAAGCAAGTCATATGGTGCATAGGATCGTAGATGTCTCTCGCTTGCCTTCATCGGGTCCCCCGATGAAATACAACGAGGGCGATATTAATTGTTTCAAATCCTTGTTTCTTTCAAGATTCCAGAGAACAGGAAAAATATTTTTTTTCGCTTATGACCAGTGGCTGGAGCCAAACCTGCCCTGATAAGCTGATATTTATTAGGTATAGTCGTAGACTAACCACAACCAACCCGTGAGCAAGATGGTACTGGACAAACTAGGAAGCAACCTGTACAACGCAATACAGAAGATCATCAAGGCCCCCGTCGTGGACGAGGCCACTGTAAAGGAGCTAGTAAAGGACTTCCAGAGAGCCCTACTCCAGGCAGACGTAAACGTAGCCCTGGTAATGGAGCTAAGTCAGAACATACAGAGAAAAGCCCTCGACATGAAACTCCCCCCGGGCATCAGCCGAAGGGAGCACATAATCAAGGTCATAAACGACGAGCTCACCAACTTTGTAGGCGAGACACCCCAGGAACTAAAGATCATCCCGGGCAAACAGAACGTCCTCATGCTCATCGGCATCCAGGGAAGCGGAAAGACAACCCACAGCTCAAAGCTGGCCCGGTACTTCCAGAAGCGGGGCCTCAAGGTGGCCCTGATCTGCGCCGACACATTCAGACCGGGAGCCTACAGCCAACTCAAACAGCTAGCCGAGTCCATCAAGGTCCCGTTCTACGGTGAACCAGACACAAAGGACCCCGTGGCCCTCAGCAAACGCGGCGTAGAGCACTTCAAGGACACAGAGGTCGTCATCCTGGACACCAGCGGGCGCCACAAGGAGGAAGAGGCCCTCATAAAGGAGATGCAGCAGATCGAGGCAGCGGTCAACCCCCACGAGGTAATACTCGTCCTCGACGGAACCATCGGCCAGCAGGCAACCGCCCAGGCATCGGCGTTCAAGGACGCCACAGACATAGGCAGCATCATAGTCAGCAAGCTGGACGGGACCGCCAGAGGCGGAGGAGCCCTCAGCGGCGTAGCCGCAACGGGGGCGCCCATCAAGTTCATAGGAACAGGAGAAAAAGTGGACGACCTTGAGGCCTTCATTCCAAGCAGGTTCATCGGCCGGCTTCTCGGCATGGGAGACATCGAGGGGCTGATAGCCAAAGTCAAGGAGGCCGAGGCCCCGGTCAGCGAGAAGGATGTCATGGCCATGATGAGCGGCAAGTTCAGCCTACAGGACATGTACAACCAGTTCGAGGCAATGCAGAACATGGGGCCACTCCAGAAGGTGCTGGGCATGATCCCAGGATTCAGCTACCAGATGCCCACCGACGAGGTGGAGAACGCCGAGGAGCGCCTTGTCCGGTGGAAGGTCATGATACAGAGCATGACCCAGGACGAGAAAGACGACCCCAAGAAGCTCAACCGGAGTAGGATTCAGCGCGTGGCCCGCGGAAGCGGCACAGACGAGCGCGAAGTAAGAGAACTTATAAAACAGTATAACACTATGAGGAAAATGCTCAAACAGATGAAGGGCAGCCGAAAGATGCGGCGACAGATGCCCTTCAAGATGTAGAGGAGATAGAAAAATGGCAAAAAGTCACGGAACACGAAGAAAAAGCCGAAGTGCCTTAAGAAAGAAGGTAAGGGAAAAGGGAAGGATTCCCCTAAGCAGGCTGCTCACAAAGTACGCGGAAGGCGACAAAGTGGTCATCAACATCGATTCTGGAGTCCACAAGGCAATGCCTCACAAGAGATTCCAGGGCAAGGTCGCTAACATCGTTGGCACAAGGGGAAAAGCATTCATCATGGAGATCCCCCAGCGCAAGACCGTAAAGACCATCATCACCACAGCTGAACACATCAGAATGCACAAGGATGCGTAGACATGTCAGTATCTGAAAAGAAGGAGATCACGGTAGCTGAGGCCAGAAGACTGCTCATGGACAAGGCCGAGGAGCTTGACCCCCTTCAGCGCAGGGTACTGGAGTACACCATCCGATTCGCGAAACTGGACAGCGAGTCAGCCAAGGAAATCGTCGAGGAGCTCATGAAAGAGGCAGACATCGACAGGGGACTGGCAGTCCAGATAACAAACGCAATGCCGGCGAGTGTACCGGAGATTCGCACGTTCCTCGGTCGACAGCGTATCATCGCTGAAGATACGATGAACAAGATTTTAGGGATAATTGACAAATACCGGGTAGAAGAATAACTACCCTAGATACCCTTTCAAGGTGAGCAGGTTGTACAGAGAGCCTAAGAAGTACGAAGAATACGCCTACGTCTTGGAGTTTCTTCCACATGGCAGACCCGGGGCCCCTCGTACAAGTCACAGCGCATCGGGTGTCGTCCAGCTTTTAGGCGAGGAGTACTTCACTTTGCTTGAGGCATCTCCCCTTCCAGAAGTGGAGTACAATATCCGGGACAGGATCTTCGTCGGCAAGGGAGACAGGGCAAAGGTAGGCCACATCCTCGGTAGGATAAGCTACGAGGAACTGTACTCCGCAGGCAAAGCCGAGTTGCAGGCGGCTATCGAGCTTGTAGTCCAGAACAACGACACCCGTTTCATCGATTTTATAAACGAGAGCCAGAGCCTGACGCCAAGGATGCACAGCCTTGAACTCATCCCAGGGATCGGCAAGCGGCTCATGTTCCAGATACTTGACCTCAGGGAGCGATTCCCCTTCGAAAGCTACGCTGACCTCAAGGAAAGGGCGAACCTACCTGACCCAGTGAAGTTAATTGCCCGCAGGGTCATCAAGGAGCTCAGCGAGGAGCAGAAGTACTACATCTTCTCCCGACCCATGTGAGGATAGAAACACTCAAGTTTTAATGACCACAGAAACTAATCATGTCTCCCTTGGACGCCGTGATGATGACCATTATGGTCTTTCTCTGCATAGTAATGCTGTATTACATTAGCCGGCTAATCAGGGAAGACCCGGGTTTCTGGGGAGCTGCACTGGACAAGGAGACTTGGCTGAAGATGTGGAACTTCGGGGAAAAGGTCCAACCAAAGGAAAACACGGCGTTACTGAGAAAAAGGCGTAGGAAACAGGAAGAAGAGGAAACAGTAGCCGAGTCTCAGCAGTAAAACCCCGTTTCTCGGTCTAACATACAGTATCTTTTTAAGAATCCTTTCGGGTAAGGAAATGGAGTAACAATGAAGCCCTCTAACTACAAGTACAAGAAGAATCACGCCTACACACGAAAAAAGTACATGGGCGGCATTCCCGGGTCAAAGATCGT
>JABXKY010000222.1 GCA_013619005.1 Candidatus Bathyarchaeota archaeon
GGTGTAGCCCTCTCCAGGCCAGATGTAATGGCCATCTTCCCCATCACGCCCAACACTACGCTGATCAATGGATTGGCTGAGATGCACGCCAAGGGCGAGATCAAATGTGAAAACGTGACGGTAGAGAACGAGCATTCGGCTCTGAGTATCGTAGCAGGCGCAGCGGCGGCGGGGGCGAGAACGTTCACCGCCTCGGCTTCTCAGGGGGTCGTCCACATGGAGGAGGTCCTCTGGATGATACCCGGGAGTAGGCTTCCCCTCGTCATGGCGATCTGCAACAGGTCAATTTCGAACCCTGGGAGCCTCCAGTGCAGCCACAGCGACTCCCTCCTACAGAGGGACAACGGTTGGCTCCAACTATACTGCGAGACCTCCCAGGAGGTCCTGGACACAGCGATCCAGTCCTACAAGATAGCCGAGGACAAAAGGGTGCTACTGCCAATTCACTTCTGCCTTGATGGATACGTCCTATCGGCGAACGCAACCCCAGTGGACATGCCTGAACAGGAGGAGGTGGATGAATTCCTGCCGAAATACAAACCCGATCACTTCTATTTGGACCCCACAGTGGTGAAGAACATGGCTCCAGGGAGCCCCTCTTACAGAGGATTAGAGACTGAGCTCCGATACCAGATAGAGGAGGCCCAGGAGCGGGCCAAAACCGTCATCACAGAGGTGAACACCGACTTCGCCAAGAAGTTTGGTAGAAGCTACGGCAACGGCCTCATCGAGGAGTACAGGACTGAGGACGCCAAGGGGGTCCTCATCACCATGGGCTCCATGACTGGTACCGCGAGGGTGGTTGTTGACCAGATGAGGGAGGAGGGAAAACCCATCGGGCTCGTGAAGCTCCGATCATTCAGGCCATTCCCCACAGAGGACCTCAAGGAGATAGGCAAGAGGGTGGAGGCAATAGGCTTCGTGGACAGGAACTTCTCCCACGGCGGAGCCTCAGGAGGGGCCATCGGGGCCATCGAAACGTCTCGGGCTCTCTATCACCTCGACGAGCGACCACCCCTGCTCGGGTTCGTTGCTGGTATAGGCGGGAGGGACGTGACCTACGACGACTTTAGGTACATGGCCAATAAGGTCCTAAAAACAGCCAAGACCAAGAAGGTCGAGAAGGAAGTAGAATGGATTCAATTGATGAGGTGATATGATGGCATTAAAAGAAAGTAACATAATCCTCCCCGGAGGAACCACATGCCCGGGATGCTCGGGGCCCACTATCCACAGGATCATATACAACGTCCTTGGCCAGAACGTTATCCAGTTCGGCGGAGGAGGGTGCGGAGGTGGATCACCCAGGACAATACCGCTATACAGCCTCCACCACTCGGGGGTTGCTTCAGGTGCTACAGGCATCGTCAAGGCTCTTGAGGCGCAGGGGCGGACGGACATCACGGTGATCGCCATGGCGGGTGACGGGGGAGCCTCGAACACTAGCTTCGGGAAGCTCTCCGCAGCTGCCCTGAGGAACGATAACATGATCTTCTTCACCCTGGACAACGAGGCTTACATGAACACGGGTGTTCAGAAGAGTGACCTCACGCCGTATCAGGCGTGGACGAGAACCACCCCATTGGGTAAACCCACAAAGAAAATGGACCTGCCCATGATCATGACGTACCACTATGTCCCATATGTGGCGACGGTCACGCCGGCGTTCCACATGGACATGGTGAGGAAGATCAGGAAGGCAAAGGAGATCAAAGGCTTCAAGTACATCCACGTGCTGGAGCCATGCCCGACGGGCTGGAGAAGCGATCCATCGAAATCCATCGAGCTCTCGAGGCTAGCCGTCCAGACAGGAACCTGGCCCCTATACGAGATCGAGAACGGGGACTTCAAGGTCACCTACAAGCCCAAGGAGTTGAAACCAGTCTCAGAGTACATGAAGCCCCAACGCAGGTTCAATCACCTGAGCGACACCAGCATCCAGGAGATACAGCAGATGCACAACGATGACTGGGAGAGGCTCTTGAGCAAGGACGGCACCAACATCTGGTGATCCGCCCTGTGCTCGCGCATCACTTGGGAATATTCCTGGTGAAGCGCTCTATCCTGGTAGCCGCTTCCTCAAGAACATCCACGTCCTGGACAAGCGCCGGTCTTATGTGACCGTAGGCTGGGCTCTTCTCACCAATAACGCTCACTCCACCGTGTCCTTCACCGTTTCCCACCAGTACGCCTTCTTCGCGTTCCAGCTCGTCAACAAAGCTCGATACAGGTAACCCAAAGGAAGACACATCAGGATAGGCGTAGAAAGCTCCCTCAAAAGTGTGGCAGTTTATTCCATCTATCTCGTCGATCCTTTTGCAGAAGAAACTTCTTCTTCTGTCATACTCCTCTCGGTGCTCCTTCATGACTTCTTTTCCATACTTGGTCGACATGGCGTTGAAGGCCTCTGCCCCAGCTCGTTGAACAAATGTCGCTGGTCGTACACCGATGAATCTAGTTTTTTTCTCTACGATCTTGTAATACTCTTTTGGGAGTATCAGTGAGGCAAGCCTCCATCCAGTAAAGTTGAACATCTTGGTTCCCCCTACAAGGACGAAGGTACGTTCACTCATGCCATCCAGGGATGAAATTGCGACATGTTTTATGTCGTCGTATGTGAATTCGCTGTAAAATTCATCAGATACTACGATGAGATCATTATCAATCGCTATATCCGCGATTGCCTTGAGCTCACTCTTAGAGTAAACGGTCCCAGTTGGATTGTTAGGGTTGCATAAAACAATCATCTTGGATTTTTCGCTGATATTGGCCTTAAGGTCCTCTGGATCCAAGTGGAAACCTGGTTTCAGTAATGGCACAGGTTTGACGACCGCCCCTAGGGTAGGTGGTTCGCTAAAATATCTGCTAAATGAGGGATCAAAAACCAGCACCTCATCTCCAGGTTCAAGCATGGATACGTTGATCATATGTAAAGCTGGACTGCCTCCCGCGGTCACCATAATCTGATCTGGGTCATATTTTACCCCGTATTTTGAGTAATAATTCGCAATGGCGTCTCTTAGCTCGGGAATTCCCTCGGAAGGAGCATAATGAGTATATCCCTCAATTATGGCCTTGATGGCTGCATCCCTGATGTGAGCAGGAGTGGCAAAGTTTGGATCGCCTCCTCTCAGATAAATCGTCCCAGGTTTTACGCTGTAATGCTTGTATGATCGTTCAATCAATATTTACACCACTGAACATTCGTTGGCAGACCGTATATTTAACACCCGTGAGCATACCGAACTCGTAAATACGACAGAAGTCCGGGTTGGGTTATTCGCTCCAAGGAAAAAATGTGAATACTCTTGCGAATATATGAGCTTTCGAGTTTTCCCTTTTTTATATCATGCACGCGTTTATCTCTCCTAATGCAAGGAACATGGGCATGAGGATCACTTTTCTTGGCACCAGCGGCAGCATGCCATCAAAGGAACGGGGAGCCTCAGGAGTCGTTGTCAGGACGGGCAGAGAGCTGTTGATGTTCGACTGCGGCGAGGGGACTCAGCGGCAGATGGTGAAAGCGGGGATAGGCTTCCAGCGAGCCATGAGGATATTCATAACCCATCTCCACGGCGACCACGTCCTGGGGCTCCCGGGGCTTCTCCAGTCCATGAGCCTCCTGAGGCGTGAAAACGAGCTGCACGTCTACGGGCCCGCGGGGCTAGTAAAGTTCGTGCAGGCGTTCTCCGAGTCCCTGGGCGGGCCCCTGTTTCCTGTCATCCTGTACGAGGTGGTTGAGCCAGGGGTCATCCATGAGGAGAAGGGGTATAGGGTCGAGGCGGTGAAGGCAGTTCACAGGACGAACTCATGGAGCTACGGGCTCTTCGAGCCGCCGAGGCCGGGGCGGTTCGACCCCAAGAAGGCCAGGAGGCTGGGGCTCCCCGAGGGCCCTAGTTGGAACAGGCTTCAACACGGCGAGGACGTGGAGGTCGATGGGGTGATATACAGGCCTGAGATGGTGTGCGGTCCCCCTAGGAGAGGCAGGAGTATCGTGTACAGCGGAGACACCAGCCCAAACGAAGCCCTCATCGACCTGGCCAGAGGAGCGGATGTCCTTATCCACGAGTCCACGTTCCTGGACGAGTTATCGGATAGGGCGGAAGAGGACGGGCACACCACGGCCGCCCAGGCCGCTGAGGTGGCTAAGAAAGCAGGGGTAGGGCGGCTTGTGCTGACCCATATCAGCTCAAGGTACCCGGAGCCCGGTGTTGTGCTGACCGAGGCGAAGAAGAGGTTTGACAACGTGGTCGTGGCAAGTGACCTCATGGAGATCGATGTACCCCTAAAGTAGGCGCCTAAGATAATCGATGCTTTCCCCGATCTTGCTGTACGACTCGATGACGACCCAGCCTTTGAAGCCAATTCTCTTCAATGCCCCCATTGTCTCCTCCCAGTCGATGGTCCCCTCGCCGATGGGTAGGTGGCTGTCGGTCTCGCCCTCGTTGTCGCTCACGTGGACATGCTTGATCTTTGTGCTGAACTCCTCGATGAAGCCAAGGGTCTCGCCCAATAGGTTGGAGTGGCCGATGTCAAGCACATAGTCCATCCTCGGGGTCATCTCGGCGTCGAAGAGCCTGAAATCGTCCAGGCTCACAAGCAGGTACGGCGTCGGGTTGGGCACGTTCTCCAGCAGGACCTCGACGCCATAGTCCCCGGCGTACCGCTGGAGCCACCTTAGGCTCCTGATGTTGAGCTCCCATGACCTTCCCCTCATGAAG
>JABXKY010000335.1 GCA_013619005.1 Candidatus Bathyarchaeota archaeon
GAATAAACTTAAGTGTGTATCAAGATCAATCGCGCGCACCGAGCCTTACCGTTTACTTGTATAATCAACTGAATTTAAATTTTGATGTAATTGGGGATACGAGATTCATTGGGTTAAAACTGGCGCTAGAAGGGCTTCTCCTTCTGCTCCACCCGGTACAGTCTTTTGTAAACCGAGTCCCATTTGCCTGAACCAATCTTGTCGCATATTTCATGTATGACCTCACGGAAGGCCCTCTTCTGGTCCTCGTCCTCGTACTTGTAGTACAGGGCGGCGAGGTCCGTCCAGATCTCCTCCTTGATGTCAGTCAACTCGACCTCTCCGCTGGGAAGGATCTGGTCGATGACCTCCTTCACAACGCCCCTGAAGCCGTTCTGTTTTTCGTCAGATGCCATAGGCAATCGAAAGCCTCACTGCAAAATACTGAATATAAGCGTTACTAAAACCGCTTTTACGTTTGCCTTACACTGTTAAAATTAACCGAAAACTTCTCCGGAGGTTTAACTTTCTAAGCATATAAGAATAATCGTAAAACAAGTGCTATAAAAAGCCGAAAAAATGCCCCCTAAATCTCCGAAAAAGGGAGGAATAATATGTAGTAAAGATCGATTTATACCGAGGAATACCGCCTTTAAGCGTGAAAAAACCTGGAACATAGCCAAAAATGCCGAAAACATTACCCCCCATGCTCACCTCCAAGGAAGCAAAAATCATCCTCGACGGGAAAACCCGTGTATCCCTAGACCTGGGTTTATCAAAAACCGATATAATTCAGACAAAACACGGGTATGACCTCGGAAAAGGCGAAACTATCGACTCGGTTAGCCTCGGAAAAATAGCTGAAAACGAGCGCAGCGTTTACTTTGTAGACCAGAAAACGGTTTTTATGGCCGCCACGAGTGGAAAACACTTTTATAAACTGGCTCCAACCGGCGGCGCGCCCACCCTGGAGATCGATGGAATCAGGATGCACAGGACAAAGGAGACCACGCCCGACAGGGACACGCGGGACAAACTGAAACTGCTTGGGTTGAGCTCCGGAACCGTCCTCGACACCTGCATGGGACTGGGTTACACGGCCATCGAGGCCATTAGGAGGGGAGCGGACCGAGTCGTCACCGTTGAGTACGATACAAACGTGCTGCTGATATCCCTTATCAACCCGTGGTCCTCCGGGCTGTTCTCATCATGCTCCATTCACAAGGTTATCGGGGACAGTTTCAGCGTCGTAGATGCCTTTCCCTCCCAGTTATTCGATTACATCATCCATGACCCCCCGCGTCACTCAAGCGCAGGGCACCTGTACGGCCAGGAGTTCTACCACAAGATGGCGAGGGCCATAAAGCCGGGTGGTAGGATGTTCCATTACACGGGTGAGCCAGGGTCCAGGTACCGGAAGGTGAACATACACACGGGTATCAGGAAGCGGCTGGGGATCGCGGGGTTCAGAGATCTGGAGTATCACCCGGTGGTCATGGGGTTCACCTGCACGAGGGGCACCGCTTAACCTAAATCCCGACGCGGTCAATACACATTGATCGTCATGTCCGATGATGGAAAGCTGGCTGCGGGCAAGATACCCAAGGACGTCCTGAAAAGGCTTGTATTCACATGTCTTGGTTCTCCGAGTGACCGCGTGCTCAAGGGACCCAAGGTGGGGGAGGACGCAGCTCTTCTGGATATGGGAGATCGTATCATCATTGCGAAGGCGAACCCCATCACGGGCGCCGAGAACAAGATCGGGTGGCTGGCGGTTCACATCAACGCCAACGATGTCGCGGCGAGGGGTGGCAAGCCCCTCTGGTATCTCAGCATAATCCTCCTGCCCGAGGGCTCCCCTGAGAGCCTCCTCGAGACCATAATGAAGGAGCAGCACGAGGCTTGCTGCGATCTGGGCATCAGCATTGTGGGCGGTCACACCGAAGTAGTTCCAGGCCTCCAGAGGGCCATCGTGTCAGGTTTCATGCTGGGTGAGACCTCCGCTGAATCAAAGATCACAACGGACGGGGCTCAAATCGGGGACGATATCATCCTCACAAAGGGGGTGGGGCTTGAGGGAACGGGCATACTGGCCTCTGATATGCGTCACAGGCTGGTCGATCACGTGAGCGAGGCGTACCTTGACAACGCCGTAAAGTTCCTGGACCTGGTCAGCGTCGTACCCGAGGCGCTTGAGGCTTCAAGGATGGGCGGCGTACACTCCATGCACACCCCCACCGAGGGAGGGGTGCTCAACGGGCTTCTTGAGGTCTCTGAGGCATGCGCACTCGGGTTCACCGTCTACGAGGCCGAGATGCCCATCCATGAGGAGACAGTGGCTATCTCCGAAGCCCTTGGCATAGACCCATTGAAGCTGTTGAGCTCTGGGAGCCTCCTATTGTACGTGGACCCCGACATGTCCAAGGCCATCCTAGATGGTCTGAAGAAAATTAATGTCAACGCCAATGTGATAGGCAAGGTCACGGAGGGCGCTTGTGTCATCATTGACAGGAACGGCGCTGAGAGGGCCGCCGGTGAGGTCCTCCAGGACGAGCTTTTCCGCATTCTTGAAGGCGAATAACCCGACCACTTTCACTCACCCCCCCACCATATATTAGTTAGAACGTACGAAATGCATAAATGCTCAATATTCATCCAACTCATTGGGTCTTAGAATGGGCTATCAATCTGTATTCGTAGACGAGGGTATCCTTGAGATACACCACATACCCGACGCCATACTTCACAGGGACGCCGAGATGAAGAGGCTGGGAGCCCTGTTCGACCACATGGTCACTGCCCCCCAGGAGATGAGCCAGAAGGCCGTCATAATAGGCAACGTGGGAAGCGGCAAGACGGTCCTCGCCCACTCGTATGGACGCGCACTGAGGGCAAGGGCAGAGCGAAGAAGGGTCAACCTCCATTACATTCACATCAACTGTCGCGAGAGAAGGGGCAGCCTTTTCATGATACTGAGCCAGGTAGTGACCCGCATCAAGCCCGATTTCCCGGAGAGGGGCTACTCGGCCAACGAGCTCCTGGATATACTCCGCCAGATCCTCAACGAGGTGGACACCCAGGTACTCCTCTGCCTTGACGAGGTGGACGCCCTCATCGACAACGAGGGAAGCGACGCCCTGTACTACCTCACCAGGTTCCACGAGACCACGCCCGACGAGCCTAGGAGGCTCAACCTCCTCTGCATCAGTAAGGACGCCGGGGCGTTCAGGAAACTGGACAGGAGCACCCTCAGCAGCCTCCAGAGGAACGTCATAAGGTTGCCCGACTACGACAGGCTCCAGTTGACCGATATACTGATGCAACGAGCGGAGCAGGCGTTCAGGAAGGACGCTGTAACCCTCGACGTCATAGACTTCATCAGCGACATAGCGTCCAAGGAGCGGGGTGACGCCAGGTACGCCATCAGCCTCCTCCACGGCGGAGGCATGGAGGCCAACAACGAGGGCGCACGTCAGCTAAAGCCGGAGCACATCAGAAAGATAGCTGTGGGTCTATTCGATATCACGGTGCCAGACGAGATCCGGTACCTGAGCAAACACGAAAAGCTCTCACTGCTGGGCATCGCCAGGTTCTTCATGTCAAACACCGCATCCGAGGCTACCACCGGCGAGATCGAGGAGAGCTACCACCTGGTATGCGAGGAGTACGGCGAGAAGAAGCGGGGCCACACCCAGTTCTGGAAGTACCTGAAGAAGCTCAACGACCTTGACTTCGTGGCCATGGAGATGCACTCGTCCAGCCAGGGCAGGACCCAGCTCATCAGGCTGGACAAGATACCCGCGAAGACGCTGGAGAAAAACGTGGTGGACCTGCTATGAGCCTGTACAACAGGGACAAAAGGGCCGAGGAGATCCTGGGCAGCAAGGGCAGGATAAGGGTGCTGGAGGTGCTCACAGAGAGCGGGGAGCTCAACATAAGCGAGGTGAGCCGCAGAACGGGTCTCAACTATACAAGCGTCGAGCGCCACCTGATGAAGCTGAAGAACATGGGGCTTCTCAACGAGAAGCGGTACGGCAAAATCAGGATATTCGAGGTGACGTTCCGAAGCTTCCACGTTGGCTTCGAGAGGGGACGGCCAGTCCAGCTTGACATAAACTAGCCGGTTCCAGTTCATTTCTTATATGTATCTTGGTCAATCCATCCAGTGGAATAACTGATGGATGAGATCGTTGTAGAGGACGCGGCGCACGGGTACGTAGAGATGCTCAACAGGCTGGGAGTGGACTACATGATAAGCTCCCCGGGGTCTGAGTTCATACCACTGTGGGAGCACTTTGCACGTTACAACGCAGAGGGAAAGAAGCCCTTCTACATTAACGTACGCCACGAGGGAGCCGCGCTATCAATGGCCAAGGGGTACTACATGGCCACAGGCAAGGCACAGGCACTTATGACCCACGTGGTCACGGGGCTGCTCCACGGCGCCATGGAGCTGAAGGCATCTTACACTGACCAGATACCTCTCCTATTGATGGTGGGTCAGAACAGGACCCACGACGGCGAAGTACACGGTGGAACACCGGGTCCACACTACCTCAGCTTCACAGAGGTGGGGGGACAGGAACGGCTGGTCCAGCCCTACCTCAAGTGGGCAGACAGCCCAGAGACCAACGCCAACATCCTCAGCGTGATCCAGAGGGCTTACCAGATCGCCAACACCGATGTGAAGGGGCCTGTAATGCTCAACCTGTCCCGTGAGCTCCTC
>JABXKY010000351.1 GCA_013619005.1 Candidatus Bathyarchaeota archaeon
GACAGGATCTTCTCCACGCCATCATCCCCGATACCTGATTTGTACTCCGGTGGAAGGACGGGGGCAGTGAACATTCCCTTGTACTTCTTCTCGTAGTACTCCTCAACCTTGTCGCCCACTATCATCGCGGGGGCGTCGCTGGGAAGGATGAGCACGTCATATCCTTCAAGGCCTTTCTTGATGTCCTCGTCCCTGACGGTGGTGTACTCGAAACCGAACTCCTCCAGGAGCCACCTGGTCCAGCCCTCGTCCATATTTCCGCCCCAGTAACGCTGATACATAGCGACTTTCAGGGGGTTGGCGTTCAACGTCCCCTCTTCAAGCCTGGAGTCCAGTGGAATCAAGGTTAGATGCGTCTCCACCGCGATCTCCTTAGCCGCGTCCTTGATGTAGAACATGCCCGCGGGGTAATCAGCACCGCCCACAGAGATCGGCACAGAGATCCTATTGACCTCCACCCCTGCCTTGGCCAACTTGTTCACAGCCTTGAAGCTGTCGTTGATCCTGCAATCGATGAGGTAACCGTGCTCGGATTTGCCTCCAAGCCCACCCTTTGGTTGCTCCGGCGTAATCATCACAAACTCGCCCTTGGGAACCTCCCCTGCTTCCACGATCTTGACACCCTTGAACTCCGCCATCGTCTGTGTGGCGAAGTCGTAGTTCATCATCGGTGAGCCGTCGGGTCCACGGACCCATAGGTTATCCCTATAATTCGTTTGCCCTAACAGGCTCAGAATTAGAGGTCTGACGGTCTGGCTCGCGAAAACGACGTGGCTTCCAGCTGGATATGTTACCTCCCCAACCTTTACCTCTGAATCGGCCCTGTGTATCTCAACGCTAAGGTCGTCAAGGGTCTTCAGGAACCTCGCGGTCGTGTTAGGGTCTTGCTGTCCAGGCGGGAAGATGAACGCGTAAGGCGACTCCATCCTTCCTTTATTGATGCTCCTCATGGCCTTGGTGTACATGTTCCTGAGGATGAGTTCTCTGTTGTTTGCCGCTACCTCAAGGGTTCCCATAGAAGCCGCCATCTGGCCCCTCAGAATATCGCTCAGATGCCACCATCCGCCCTTCCACGGGTTCGTGAAGTTCATGTTGGCCCTGTACTCGGGTCTACCCCTGGGGTGTGGCATGAGCTGGTGGTAGTGAACGTATACAGGAGTCGCGCCCTTGACGCTGGCGGACTCGGTGAACATACCGCAGATGTTCATCCACGGGAACACTAGGCTGAAGCCTGGCATAAAGTCCGCGGGAAAGACCGCTGCCTGCTCGATGCCTTCCAGTCCCTCGGACTCCATCCTGATGACCATCTGTACGCCATAATGCTTCTGCTCTGTCCACACAAGTGGATCTGCTATCTCGTTCACCGGGTTGCTGTTAGGAGGCACAAAGAACCTGCTTCCGTAGAAGCCCATTTGGTGGTGGTCCAAGAAGGCCTGTGGGAACCACTCCTTGACGATGACCCTGTTCATGACCTTTGTCTCGATCTGGGTGAGCGTCAGAGCGTCCCTGTTGTTGTCGTGGCCCGTGTACTTGTGGTAGAGCCACGGAAGACTCGCGCCCTCGTACTCGGTGTCAAGGTTCTCGTTATACCAATCAATGGTCATGACTTGCCCGTCTGGGTTAGCACATGGGAACAACAGAAGAACCACGTTCTCCCTGATCCTCTTCACGAGGGGATCGTCACTGGTAATAAGCCTGTACGCCAGGTCGGATGCACCTTGTGTGCCGCCAACCTCGCTCGCGTGGATGCTCATCGTCATGACCACCACGGTCTTGCCCTCAGCGATGATCCTCTCCACCTCGACCTCGTCAAGGTCCTCGGGGTGGCTGATCTTCCAGCTGTCATCTCTAATCCTGTTGAGGTTCTTCAGGTTCTCCGGTGATGAGATGTAGGAAAGGAGAATGGGATGTCCCTCGGTGGACCTTCCCTCTTCGACTACCTTGATCATGTCCGATGAGCCATCGAGTTCGTAGAAGTACTCCACGACCTTGTCCCATCTGATTAGCTTCCTGTCAGTCCCGGGCTTGAACCCATAGAATTCCTCGGGAGAAGTAATACCTGTCATTAAATCACTGAATACCCGTGGAGATTATTTAACGATGTTCGGCAAGAGGTTCATATTCCGCCTAGGTTGACTTAGATGTTAACAAAGCCTTAACCTGTTTATATACTCGAATTCCCGCATATATTAGGAAAGCCATGAAGTTTGTCCAGTTAAAAACCGTTAGAGACTTAGTAATGTTGGTCGCAAGCTCACCTGCGACAAACGTCATACAGCACCTTGAGAACGGCGGAAAGCACGTTTACTTCGTAATCGGGGGCACGTTGAGCGAAGTTTTCACTTATCTCGTGAAGCTAGATGAGCCCATTGAGGGAAGCTTCATCACATATAATAGTTACAAGGGAGAGATTGGCTCAAGTGAGAAGATAGCTTCGGAGCCGAATATGAACAGCTTCCCCATAATCGAGATAATTAACCAGAACCTCATCCCAGAGGAGATGCTTGAGACGGTTGCAGGGCTATAACGGAAACTGTGAAAAATATTGGATGTTGAAAAGGACAACATTGACCTCGAGTTAGATGAGCGCGCGCGTCGCCAGCGCCAACCTCCACGGCAAGATCGACCTAGAGACCGCAGCCGACATTATGGACAACGTGATGTACGAGCCGGAGCAGTTCCCAGGACTTATCTATAGGATGCCGACACCAAAGGTAGTAATGCTCCTGTTCGCGTCAGGTAAACTAGTGTGCACAGGTGCAAAGCACGAGGACATGGTCAAGGAAGCCGTGGATAAACTCCACGTACTTCTTAAGGACTATGAACTCCTTTATTACGAATAGAGGTACGGCAATGGCACCAAAAAACAATAAAGCCGAGCAGAAAGCCCTAAAACTCATCTTCGATGCCGGAGAGGAGGGATTACTTCAGAGTGAGCTCTGGAAACTCCTAGACGTTAGCAGCCGTGAAGGCAGCAGGATGGCAAAAAAATTCGAGGAAAAAGACAGGGTTTACCGCGAAAAGGTTCTGAACAACGGAAGATGGACCTACAAGATCTTCTCTAAGAAGGAGCTCGTAACCCTTGATTCTATCGAGAAGTGCCCCTGCCTCATCTGCCCTGAGGTGGAAAAATGCTTCAGGGGAGGAACAAAAGACCCCACGACTTGCTTGGACCTGACAGCATGGATTGACCCAAGGATAGAATCGCGTCCGCCCAGTGATTAAAAAACATGGATGATGGACATAAAGAGATCCTGAGATATGCGGCGACTTTTTTCGCCCTTATCGCTGTTTTCTATGGCGGAACCGTCATTCTGCGGAACACATTGGGAACATCAAACCCTATGATGGTAGTCATCAGTCAGAGCATGGTACCTACTCTGGGAGTTGGGGACTTTATTTTCATCCAGAACATCGATGACTTTGACACGGTGAATATAGGAGACCCGCCTGTCGGTGATATACTAGTTTTCCTCAGACCGGGTTACAGTGAGGAGTATATCGTCCATAGGGCGATAGGAGGAACACTTGTAGACGACAAATGGGTTTACCAGACCAAGGGCGACAACAACGCTTTCCCTGACGGCTTCCCAGTAAACCAGAACTTAGTAGTGGGGAGGGTAGTGAACAGAATCCCGATCCTCGGCTATTTCAGCTTGTTTATCAAAACAATGAAGGGTTTCGGATTTATCCTAGGACTCATGGCGGTGTCCTTTTTCTATGACAACATACTTCCGAAGAAGACGGAGGAAGAAAATGGAGCCTTCAACTACCTAAGCATAGCGCCCTTCCTGGTTACGCCCCTGGTGATCTTTAAGATATGGATAGCCCCAGAGAACCATGAATTGCTTGAAATAGCGGCAATCGCGTCTTGGTACGCCGGATGCATCGCGCTGCCGCTTTCCACTGAGGATGACGACATGGGTCTCATGTTCTGGCTCTACCATCTGGTGCTGCTCATTATACCTATTGGGTGCGACTTGGTCTGGTGGCGAACCGGGATAACTCCCAGCAACTGGTGGACGATTCAAGGAAGCATAGTGCCCGTATCATGGCTCCTAATGGAGGAGACGAGCATGTTCAATCAAGCCTTCACATTGATAATAATATGGCTTGGCCCAGGTGTGCTCATATTCCTCGGGTTGCTCTACGCCAAGCGAAGCAGAGTTGCATCCGTGAAAAACCTAAGCGACAGAATCAGAAGGGTCACTAAAGTCTCATAATTTTATAATATAAATATGGATAGGTGTTTAACCTAATTCAACACCATGATGATACTGTAGACGCCGGATAGTTGCCTTTCTATGGTTAGGACTGCTCCGGCAGTTGGCCTGAGCTCGATCCTGAACTCCTCGTAAGGATGCGCATACACATCATCCTGACTCGCAGGAGTCGGATCAATCATCGAATCATAGAGCAACTAGCTGAGATCAATCGTCATCTTGAACTTTTCACCGGTCTCACAGAGAGAGTCACCATCACTGTTGACTCTTTTGATCAACATCACTGTACCGTTTGTGTTGCAGATCTCACCATGCACCCTATCGTTAGTGTAGATGGCCACTAGTTTGCTGTCGTTAAGGTCGATAGGCTCATGTCCTTGGCTGAGTTTCATGTAGAAAGCAGGTTGACCATGTCAACATCAGTGAGGTCTCCGCCAGTCTGGTTGAACGTACTG
>JABXKY010000304.1 GCA_013619005.1 Candidatus Bathyarchaeota archaeon
ACTCCAGTCGAGGAGCCGGCCGTAGAGCCCGCGGTTGAGGAGCCGGTGGTTGAGGGATCAACACCTGCAGAGTCAGCCGTGGATGAGCCAACAGTCGAGGGAGCGCCCGAGGCTGTTGAAGAAGCGGCTGTTGAAGAGCCTGCAATTGAGGAGCCAGAGGCTTCAGCCCCTGAGGAAGCAGTTGCGGAGGAGTCAGCAGTCGAGGAAACAATCGAGGCAGCCAAACCAGTCGTAACTGATGAGGTTGTTGAGGAAGAGGCCCCCGTCCAGGAGGAAACTCCAGTCGAGGAGCCGGCTGTTGAGCCAGAGGTTGAGGAATCAGCCATTGATGAAGCAGTAGAAGCACCCGAGGCCATAGAGGAGCCCGAGGCTGAGCCAGTCATTACGGAGTCAGCCCCAGAGGTAATCGAGCCGGAGGAGGCACCAGAGGAGCCAGCGGTTGAGCCGGAGCTTATCTCAGAGCCCCAGCCAGAGGCTGAACCCGAGGTGGAAACAGTGGAAACCGAGCCTGAAGTCAAGCCTAAGCCCGAGGCCGATAAGGCAGAGGAGTCCACAGAGGACCAGCCTGAGGAGGAGAAGCAGTAATGCCCATCATCCGCATGCAGGAAATCCGTGAAATGTCCGAGGCAGAGAGGAACGAGAAACTCCAGGAGCTGCGGACTGAGCTCATGAAGATAAAGACGATGATCATGGCTGGCGGTGCCATCGAGAGCCCTGGAAGGTCCAAGGTACTCAGAAGGGCCATCGCCAAGATCCTGACTGTCATCAACGAGGAGGAGTAGCAAGGCTGGTTCCCCCTGAACCAGTTTACATCCTTCGAAGCGAACTAGTAGGACTCGAAGTGGAAGTGCTGCAAGACAGTAACCCATCCAACGTCAAACTCAGGGGAAAGGTGGTTGACGAGACCATGAAAACCCTCGTCATCCAGAGCGCTGGGCTGAAGCGGATAGCCAAGAAAGACGCCGTCTTCAAGTTCAGCCTCGACGGAGTAGCCGTCAAAGTAGAGGGTAAATCCCTCATAGGAAGACCCGAGGACCGGGTAAAAAAACAGAACAAAAGGAAATGGTAGGGCAAAAAGGAAATGATATCCCTTAAGAAACCTGAGCTAGAATGCAGCGACAAGGACTGTCCGTTCCACGGCGAGTTAGCCGTGAGGGGCAGGACCCTGGAGGCTACTGTAGTTAGCGCTCGCATGCAAAAGTCATGTATTGTGCAGCTAAGCTACCTCAGGTATGATAAAAAATACGAAAGATACGCTCGTATGAGGAGCCGTATCCCAGCTCACAGCACCCCATGTATCCCAGTAAAGGTCGGCGATGTTGTAAGGATAGCGGAGTGTAGGCCACTCAGTAAGACAAAGTCCTTCGTCGTAGTCGAGATGATCAAGGAGGCTTAATCGCATGAGTAAGAGAATTAAGCGTCGTATTCTTCCGAGGCGGAAGACAAGCGGCGGACTCACGATTGGCAGCGTGGTTAACTGCGCGGACAACACGGGTGCAAGAAAGCTAAAGATAATCCAGATGGTTGGGTACAAAGGCCGCAGGCGCAGGCTACCCTCAGCTGGCATAGGCGACCTAGTAATCGTCTCATGTAGGGAGGGAACGCCGGAGATGAGGAGGCAGCTCTTCAGCGCCGTTATTGTAAGGCAGAGGCGTCCATACCAGAGGCAGGACGGAAGCAGGATCCAGTTCGAGGACAACGCAGCCGTCATACTGACCGCTGAGGGAACCCTGAGGGGCTCCGACATCAAGGGACCTGTTGCGCAGGAGGCAGTCCAGCGCTGGTCCAGGATCGGGAACCTAGCGAGGATGGTTGTTTAAGATGAAAAAAGGCATCAAGAAGCCATCAACGGCAAGAAGGCGCAGGTACAACGCACCTAACCACATCAAACGCAAATTCCTCTCGGCACCGCTATCCCCCAACCTGAGGGCTGAGTATGGGACACGTTCCATGCCAGTGATCGTAGACGACACCGTCAGCATCACAAAGGGCGATAGGAAACTCTCTGAGGGGAAGGTACTCAGGGTAAACACCGATGAGGGCAGGGTCTACATCGAGGGTGTCACGAGGACACGCCAGGATGGATCAACGGTTCAGATCCCGATAAGGGCTGCGAACGTTTTAATCACGAGGTTGAACCTCAACGACGAGTGGAGAAGAGATATCCTGGAGCGTAAGAGCTTCAGCGCGGAGGAGTAACAATGGGAAACAAAGGACCAACAAGGCATCTAAAGAGACACCAGAGCCCAGCTTTCTGGCCCATACACCGTAAGGGTGGCACATGGGCGGTTAGGACAAGCTCAGGCCCACACAGCATGAACACGAGCATCCCAACAACGGTAATACTAAGAGACCAGCTCAAGTACGCGACCACTGCACGTGAGGCAAAATCACTAATCAAGAACGGCAAGATGCTCATCGACGGCAAGGTCAGGAAAGACGACAGGTTCCCAGTTGGACTGATGGACGTAGTCACGATTCCTGACAGCGGAGAGTACTTCAGGGTACTCCCTGACCACGGAGGCAAACTAAAGTTCCTAGCCATCACGGCCGAGGAGGCCCAGTTCAAACTGTGCAGGATCACGGGGAAGACAAGCCTAAAGGCGGGCAAGACCCAGCTGAACCTCCACGATGGAAACAACGTGGTCCTCAACGCCGAGGCTGACCAGTACAAGGTCAACGATGTGCTGAAGATCAAGGTACCTGAAAAGGAGATCCTGGACTCAATAGAGTTCAAGGAGATGCAGCAGGTAATAATCACGGGCGGTCGAAGCCAGGGCTCAGAGGGAGTCCTCATCGGACTCGGCTCTGAGTCAGGCTGGAAAAAGACCGCGACAATAAGGACACCAGATGGTGACGACATCCGTACACTATCCCAGTACCTTTTCGTCGTGGGCGTAAATGAGCCCGTTATCACACTCAACGCAGGGGAAGAATAATGTCCGATAACGCAATGAAGCAGATTAAGATCGGGAAAGTCGTCGTAAACATCAGCGTAGGCCAGAGCGGTCAGCCGCTGAGCAATGCGATGCAGATCTTAGAGAATATCACGGGACAGACTCCCTCACAGCGTCCAGCCAAGATGACCATAAGGCAGTGGGGAATCCGTAAAGGAGAACCCATGGCATGCGTGGTCACACTACGTGACGAGCGAGCTGACGCATTCCTACAGAAGGCGTTCACAGCCGTCAGGCACAAAATTAACCCAAGGAGCTTTGACAAGGCTGGCAACTTTGCCTTCGGCATCCAAGAACACATCGATATCCCAGGAACCAGGTACGATCCTGCCACGGGGATCATCGGTATGGATGTCATGGCAACTGTTGAGAGACCTGGCTACAGGGTTAACAGAAGAAAAAGAGGTCAGTCAAAGGTCGGAAGTTCACACCGTGTAACTCCAGAGGAGTCACGTGAGTTCATATCCGATAAATACGGCGTGACCATGGGGCTTGAATAAATTGAGCAACCAGATTCCACCCAAGGAAAGAAGCTACGGCAAGGGTAGCCGAGGATGCACCAGGTGTGGGACCCACGACGGTCTCATCAGGCGCTACGGTATAAACTTGTGCAGGGGATGTTTCCGAGAGGTAGCGGAGAAAATGGGTTTCAAAAAGTATAGGTGAAAAAATTGGATCCACTAGTAAACGCATTAAATACGATATTAGCCCACGAGGGTAGGCGCAAAGTCGAGTGCATCATCACCCCAGCGTCCGGCTTGGTCGGACGCGTACTCCGCCTCATACAGTCCAAGGGATATGTAGGAGAGATTGAGTACATCGATGATGGTCGCCAGGGCAAGTTCCGAGTACAGCTATTCGGCAGGATCAACTCGTGCGAGGCCGTGAGGCCACGTTACAAGACCCGTGTCTCCGAGATGGAGAAATGGGAGAAACGGTTCCTGCCCAGCAGAAACATGGGATTTGTCATACTGAGCACCCACAAGGGCATAATGGACCACGTCCAAGCAAAAGAAGAGAACATAGGCGGCGTAGTGCTCGCCTACGTCTATTAGGTGAAAAAAAGTGACTGTTCAGATAGTAGAGCAAACTGTTACGGTACCTGAGGGAGTAAACCTGACCCTAGATGGGCATAAGGTTGCAGTCACAGGAACCAATGGAGCGATAGAGTATGATTTCGGCCACGCTGGCATGAACATAAACTATCATGAAACCAGCCTCCGCATTTGGGTTGAAAACCCAAGGAGGAAACAGGCAGCCCTAGTCAAGACCATTGCAAGTCATGTCATTAACATGATCAAGGGAGTGACAGAGGGTTTCACGTACCGACTCAAGATCGTGTTCATCCACTTCCCAATGACCATAAACGTTCAGAGGGACAAAGTTGTTATCAACAACTTTGTCGGTGAGCAGGCTCCGAGAGTCGCAAAGATCAGGGGCAAGGTTGAGATCAAGCAGGAAGGAGACGACATCATCGTCACCGGAGCGGATATCAACCACGTAGCCCAGACAGCCGCAAACATACAGGAGTCGACGAAGATCAAGAACAAGGACCTGAGAAAGTTCCTTGACGGCATCTACGTCTACAAAAAGGAGTGAGGCAAATGGAACAAACAGAGAAGAAAAGACTATTAAAAATCCGATCGAGGATCAACAAGAAACGGCCTCACTTCAAAAGGTACGAATCCTGGAGGTTAGTCAGAATCAAGGAC
>JABXKY010000287.1 GCA_013619005.1 Candidatus Bathyarchaeota archaeon
CTCCTGTATTGCCTAACACTTTCCAAAACCCTGGTCTCCAATTGCCCAGCCTCTGGATGATATCGTTCAGACGTGTGGATTTGTACAATGCGTAGTAGGGCGCTATATCCCAGCCTTTCTCGTCAAGCTTCATTTGCTTGGCGACGAAATAGAATACCGTCCAGGCTATGAGTATAAAACCCAGCGTGTTTATTTGCTCAGACATCGGCTCACCTTAGTGGGGAACCTCAAAATATAAGGAGACCGCAGCAGATGATGAGAAACGTGGCATCCGAGGTAGTTTATTCAAATATGCACTGGGAAAGGCTCGGTGAGCAAAGAGATAGAGCTATCTCCATGTTGCGCCCGCTCCACGATTCCCACATCACCTGCTTCGTGTATGGGAGCATCGCGCGGGGAGATACCTCGGAGGGCAGCGATATCGACGTGTTCATACCGGCTCCACCATCCCCCACGATGATAGAGGCTGTCCTAGAATCCTCGGGTATCAGGTATGGGGGGCGGCAGATAATACAGGCTACGCCTAGCTACGTCGCCAAGGGTTACATCATAATTGATGATAAGCACGGCTACAGTTTCCCCTTGGTGGATATGCGATCCAACGAGGCCGAGTTCACCAGGTTCGCGGGACAGGCGGACTTGGCGGATCTCGAAAATAATGTGAGGGTACCTGGCGTTAACAAGGGACTGCATCTTATCGAGCCCACGAATACGGGTCACACTGAGACCCCCGTCCAAGGGGTCGAGGGCATAGTAGCAAGGAAACTGGGTGTGGGTATCAGGATCGTAAACGAGAGGGTGCGAGCACTCAAGCGAAGAGAAAAGGTTGGACGCACGGGCGTGTTCATCAAACGGGATCTGGGACCGGACGAGTCATTCAGCTCTGTGTTCCAGGAACTAATCAGAAGTAAACCTGCGTTGCGCCGTAGGTTAAGAAATAGTTAAAAAAAGGGTTAATTGAGATCGCGGAAGCTGCGCACCTTGATCCCCCGGGGGACCCTGACGCCTTCAGCGACTCTTTCACCGACTATGGTTTTGATGTTCTTCTCGCGTGCCGTGTCGATTAGCCTGCCGGTTACGATGCCGTCGAAGACAACTGTCTGGATTCCCTCGGAATCCTTCAGTTTCTCCACCAGCTCATAAACTGGCATCCTTCCAGTCTGCTCTCCTTCTCCGTTCAGCAGGACTGCCTCTAGGGTTCCCTTGAGGTCCTCTACAATGGGTAGAAGTGGGCTTGGCTCCTTCGGTGGCTCTGGTTTCCTTGGCTCACGAGCCGCTCTGGGCTCCCTTCTGGTCCTCGTTCTGGGTGCCTTTTCAGGTTTAGGCTCCTCGACCGCCTTGGGCTTCTCGCCTGGCGGGTGCCGGCTGTTTAGTGCTGCCTTAATTTCCTCAGTAGTAAGCTCCTCGACTTCCTTGCCCCGAGGGGCTCGTGCAACGTACGCTGGTGGCGCCACCTGCATTAACTCCTTCAGGATAAGGTCCCCGCCCCTGTCGCCGTCGAGGAACGCCGTTATGGTCTTTCTCTTGGCCAGGTTCTTTATTGTGTTGGGTACCTTGACACCTTCCATGGCGATGACGCCCGTGATGCCGCTTTTGATGAGGTTGTTTACGTCAGCCCTGCCCTCGACTACGATAATCTCCTTGGACTTGCTGATGTCTGGTGTGGCTGTTAACCGTTCTCTGCCGTAGTTGACCGCCTTTATCTTCTTGTCTACCCTCTGGACCTCGCCGAGTAGTTGATCGATCTCGTGGCCGTCCTTTACTACCCAGTTTCTCATGAGCTCCTTGGCTCTGGCGACAATGGCTGCCCGCTTCTCGCTTCTTACATCGGTGATGCTCTCTACGTTGATGTTTGCATCACATGGGCCGACTCTGTCAACAGTCTCAATGGCCGCCGCGATGAGCGCCGTCTCAGCTCGGTCAAGGCTACTCGGAGCCTCAATGACTCCTGAAGTCTTGTCTTTCGCTGATTTCAGCTTGATATCGATGCGTCCGATTTTTCCAGATTTCTGGAGTTCACGGAGCTCAAGCTCCTTGGGAAATAGCCCCTCGGTCTGGCCGAAAATGGCCCCGATCACGTCGTGTTTTTCGACTACGCCGTCAACGGTGAAGTTGGCTTTTACTACGTATTTAGCACCTGCGAATTTCTCTGTGTCTTTCACCTGTGATCATCTCTATATGTTATGTCACCCTTACCGCAGGGGCCCCTAGAACGATTGGGCCTGCCTGGGTGTGATTCCTCAAACCCTTGGTGTTTCCGTTTCGTGAAAGCGCAGGAGAACCGCATGTACCGGGGTTTCCCCTGCTAGTGAAGGTGATCTGCGTCTGATGACGCAGGTGGCATACAGTGATTCCCTCATAAAAAGGTTCCCGAACAGGGATTCCTTTAAGTGGCTAATACCAAGCTGATAGGAGAGGCTATTCAATTGGGTACACGTGTTGCGATCAATGGCTTCGGCCGCATGGGCAGGTTGGCCCTGAGGTCAGCCGTCGAGAACGGTTCAGGTCTTGAGTTTGTTGCGATTAATAGGGGTAAACCAGAGGTGCTGGCGCACCTGCTGAAGTATGATAGTGTACATGGGAAGGCTCCTTTCAGCGTCGAGGCTGGCAAGGACTGCATTATCGTTGATGGCAGGGAGATCAAGGTCCTCTACGAGTCGGACCCGGAAAAGCTCCCATGGAAGACCCTTGAGGTAGATGTTGTCTTTGAGTGTAGCGGGTTTTTCAGGGACAGGGAAGGCGCTGGCAAACATATCAAAGCGGGCGCGAGCAAGGTCTTGATCAGCGCCCCCGCAGCAAACCCTGACGTTACAGTTGTACGTGGCGTAAACGAGGAGATGTATGACAAGGATAAGCACAACATCGTTTCGAACGCCAGTTGTACCACCAACTGCGTCGCGCCGGTGGCCAAGGTACTTCATGACGAGTATGGCATCGAGAACGGGTTCATGAGCACCATCCACGCCTACACCACAACTCAGAACATTCTCGACAAGAGCCACAAGGACCTGAGGCGGGCCAGGGCGGCCGCCATGAGCATCATCCCAACAACCACTGGCGCCACGAAGGCAATTGGGGATGTGATTCCATCGTTGAAGGGAAAGCTCGACGGGATGGCGTTCAGGGTGCCAACCCCAGATGTCAGCCTTATCGACCTTGTGGTGAACCTGAGTAAGATGGCATCCGTGGACGAGGTTAACGAGTCCTTCAGGAGGGCATCTGAGGGTCCAATGAAAGGAATTCTAGGTTACAGCGACGAGCCTTTGGTCTCCACTGATTACGTGCACTGTCCTTTCAGCTCTGTTGTGGACAGCCTCGAGACCCGATCCATGGGAGAGATGGTCAAGGTAGTCTCATGGTACGACAATGAGTGGGGATATGTGTGCAGGCTTATCGAGGTAGCCGAGAGGCTCCTCTAAAAAGATTAACGGGTAACCTTTAGGCTCCGCATCTTGGCCAAGTTATCCGGCTTTTTCTCGAAGAACTCCGCTACGGGCGCGAGTAATTCGGTCATACCAGCCGCCACACCGTTCTTGAGGTCAAGCGGGTGTAGATCGCCCTTGCTGTAGACTTGTGCCAGTTCCTCGAAGCTTTGGAAGCTCAGGTCTCCGCCGTACTTTGCGGGCCTCTCGATGTTTAGTTCTCCCAGGTTGGGGAAGATTACCAGCCTGGCGTGATCCATGACGGGGTTTCCCTCGACTAGTTTTTCGGGGCAGAACGCCGCGCGGTACTTTTCCTTGATCTCTTTGGGCGTGTCGTTTACCCAGATTGCTCCCTTACCCGCGCTTTTGCTCATCTTGCCCCTGATGGTCTTGTTTATGGTCTCGTCCTCGTCAAATATCCCATCGAGGGTCGCGTCCTGGAGACCGGGTAGGAGACTGTTGTGGAGGCACACTGGTGGCTTGAACCCGAGCTTGGGCGCGACCTCACGGGCCAGCATGTGTACTTTTCTCTGGTCCATCCCCGCGGCTGCCACGTCAAGCTTCATATGGAATATGTCGCTGGTCTGGAGGGCGGGGTACAGTGCAAAGGCTGACTCGACGTCCACGCTGTCCGCGCTCCTGCCCATGATGGGCATCGCCCTGAGGGTGCGCTTGAGGCTGGTGGCTTTCATGACCCTGACCACTTTCTCCCAGTAGTCTTTGTCATCCACGAAGTCGCTGGTCCATATGTACTCCACCTTGCCCTCGGGAAGCCCGAGAGCTGTGAAGCAGTCCTTGAAGTACTCGCCGGCGGCTTGGATATTTTCCATGTTGCCGCCCATCTTGTTGTTTATCCAGCCATGCCAATCGGCCAGGAAGATTACGAAGTGGAAACCGGCATCCGCAAAGTCACGCATCTTTTTGCCCACGATGAGGCCTGTGCCCGCGTGCATCATGCCGCTGGGCTCAAAACCGACGTATCCTCGCGGATGGTCCTTTGTCTCGAGTAGTTTTCTGAGCTCATCTCTTGTGATGATCTCCTGCAGATTCCTAGACACTAGTTCAAAGCGGGTGTCGGTATCCATTTTAGTCAACTGCCCTAATTCTAATGAAGATTATTAAGGCTTGAGGGCAGGTATGGCTGACTTATAGCAGAATTCCTATCATAGGGAAAACGTCCTTACTGACGTGCTTTTTGTCATCTAA
>JABXKY010000132.1 GCA_013619005.1 Candidatus Bathyarchaeota archaeon
CTTTTATATCCAGAACCCCCCATTCTCTTGATAGTCTTGACCGATAAGATGCGTTTTCTGGACCTCAAGGTCAACGATGCCTACACGAACATGGCGACAGATGAGGCACTAACAAAATCCAAGGGGGAAGGCGAAGCCCCCGATACGCTACGTTTCTACAGGTGGAGCCCCTCCGCGGTCACCCTCGGGTACTTTCAGAGCGTCGAGGACGAGGTCGACTTGGATGCCTTGGAGAGGTATGGTATCGACCTGAACAGGAGGATAAGTGGTGGAGGTGCCGTACTCAACAGCGCTGAGGGTGAGATCACCTACAGCATCGTCATGGACGAGAATGACCCAAGGATTAGCACGGACCCGACTGAGTCCTACCGTTACCTTTGCCACGGAATCATCGAGGGACTCGCGAACCTGGGGATCGAGGCAGACTTCAAGCCCATCAATGATATCATCGTGGGGCCCAAGAAGATATCAGGGAACGCACAGATCAGGAGGTACGGCGCGGTTCTTCACCACGGCACAATCCTCGTTGATTTTGATGCAAAGCAGATGTTCAGCGTCCTCAAGATCAGCGACACCAAGATCAGCGACAAGCTGATCAAGCAGGCAAATGAACGGGTCACGACCATCAGGCAGGTGCTCGGGAGAAACGTGAGCTTCGAGGAGGTCAGGGCGGCCATGGAGAAGGGCTTCGCCAAATCTCTGGGGGTTGAGCTAGTAAAAGGAGAGATGACCCCCGCCGAGAATGAGCTGGTTGCCGGGTTCCGTGACAAGTACGCCTCCAGGGAGTGGCGGTTCAGGAGATAGAGCAATGAAGAGATGTGAGTATAAGGTCCCCGGTGGTAAACTTCTGTGCGCGAAGGTAGAGGCAGAGGATGATAAGATAACCTTCCTCCAGATATCTGGGGATTTCTTCCTCCTCCCAGAGACCGACCTAGAGGACCTTGAGGGACAGCTTCTAGGTTTGGAGACAGACCCTGAATCAATCAGGGAGAAAGTAGTCACCTTTTTCACGGATAGGAAAACCACCATCGTGGGCGCATCACCAGAGGACTTCGCCCATGTGATCAACACCGCCATCTCAACCTAACCTATCATCAATTGTATGGTAGATCAGCCAACACTGTTCTCATTACGCTGTAGACAGAAAAACTGTATAATGTGGAACCCTGAGAGGTATGAGATATTGGTCGTGGTGTAATGGCGGGTAGCATTCTGGTTGTAGGCCTAGGTGATCTAGGTTTCCATATTCTACAGTTTCTGACGAGGGTCACGGGTATCAGCAAGGTCGTGGCCGCGGATGTCAACAAGGAGATCGGGCTGGTAAAGACGAGGGACGCGGTATTCGGTGCGGCCCAACAGGGGTTCTACCCTGATACGAGTTTCACGCCCATGAACCTGTATGATATCGATGAAACCGTGGAGACCCTTCAGAGGGAGAAGCCGGCCGTCATATGCAACGTGACAAGCCTGATGTCGTGGTGGGTACGGCACACGCTGCCCGCTGAGGTCTACATGAAGCTTGACGAGGCGGGCTCAGGTCCGTGGGTCCCAATGCACCTCTCGTTGACCCACAGCCTCATGCAGGCGGTGAAAAAATCCAAGATCGATACGAGGGTCGTTAACTGCTCATTCCCCGACGGGGTAAATCCTGTTCTGGGGAAGGCGGGTCTAGCCCCAACGATCGGGGGAGGAAACACGGCGCTGCTTATCCCGCCCATCAAGATGGTGGTAGCCGAGAAGCTCAAGGTCCCAATGCAAACTGTTGATGTTTCATTTGTGGGCCACCACTCCGTTGTGACCACGGGGATGAAGGCACCTTACTGGGTCAAAATCTTTGCAGATAACAGGGATGTTACCGATATGTTCCCGAAGGAGAAGCTGGGGGCGCTCGTGATGGAGGCGCGGAGCAGGGGAATGGGATCCACAGGGTGGACCGGTCCCCCGCCACAGCAGGCAACTGCCTCGTGTTTCCTTAGGAACGTCCTAGCCATCTATTTCGATAAGAGAGAGCTGTTGCACGCGTCAGGGCCACATGGGTTGCAGGGAGGGTACCCTGTGAGGCTATCATATGACAACGTGGATGTGGTTTTGCCTGAGGAATTGACGCTGAAGGAGGCAACTCAGATCAACGCCGATGGCGCAAAGTTCGATGGGATAGAGGCGATAAAGTCCGACGGGACACTGGTGTTAACAGATAGGGCTGCGCAGATCATGCGTGAGACCCTGGGGTATGATCGACAGGAATACCCATTAGAGGAGACCACAACTATCGCCAGAGAACTCTTAGAGACTGTAAAAAACAGAAAAGCCTAGCAATAAATCCCAGACAGAGCCCTTTTCCGGTTCATTCCTTTTAATTGTCATCAGCGATGCCTTTTTACGCGTTCAATTGCCCGCGTATTCAATCATGAAGAGGGATGAAAACTCGTCACCTGCACAAGTTGAGGCACCCCAACAGGTCAGAGGAGCCATTGATGCAAGTTTTTTAATACATTTCAATCACTGATGCTGTCATGGTTGATTATGATTGGTCGGTCTACGACCGCGACTGGATGGGATACCCGCCCTCAAAACAGGCGGAAATACTCGTTGACACCCTAGAGCTATACGGAGACCCAGTGGCGATGGCGTGGTACCCAGACGAGACGCTTCCACCCCACCTTGAGGACCACATCTACGACGGCCCGCTCAAGCTGATGCACTGCCAGTTCATGATGAGGAGCAGGTTCAGGCTTGAGACATACATCCTGGACGGCGCCAAGAGCAGACCAACAGTGGGAGAGGCCCCTGTCTGCAACGGGGACGGCTACGTTGGGCTCGCACCGATCATCGAAGGAACCGAGCACGGCTCCTGGAACAGCATGAGGCCCCCCACAAGCGGCATGAAGGCCGAGCCCAGGATCTACGGCACCAAGGCGGCCTCGATAAGGAACCTGGTCAACGACTACACCATCATCCCAAACGTCTACAGGTACCTAGCAATCGCCCCACTGAGCGACTGCCCCTTCGACCCTGACCTGGTCGTACTGTTCGGCAACCCCAAGCAGATGATGTACGCTTCGAGAGCCCTCCAGTGGCTGAGCGGCATCACACCCAAGAGCAGAACAGGGCCAGGAACCTGCTCCAGCAGCTGGGCGGAAGCATACATGACAGGCGAACCCCGGTACACCCTGGGCTGCTTCGGCGTGTTCAGCGTCATGGCCATGAACCCCAACCATGTCGCTTTGAGCATCCCCAGCGAGATGATGCCCCAGATGGCCAACACCCTGGATAACTGGAACAAGCGGGGCAAGGTGCTGTTCAACGAGGAGCCCCACGACGAGGAAAGGGAGTACAATCTAGCACCAAAGGACGCCCAATACGTCAAGGCCGACCTGTACAAGGAGGACTACGTCAGCTGGAAGGAGCGGCTTGAAGAGCCATACAAGACGTGGGAGGAACGGCGGAAGGAAAAAGGGCTATCAGCACCCAAGGAAAAACACGGAGTATGTTGATTACCTAATCCAATAGACGCCACTCAACGGATACCTCGGGCTCATCCCCCGAGTCCACTATTATGAACCACCTGCCCAGAAATGGCACCTTGATCCTCACTTGTGTTACCTTTCCCGTTTCGCCATGGAACTCGTGATCCTCGCCCACTTGATATTTGCTCAAGTTAACCCGGTCCATGACCTTCACGTATGCCTCACCGCTGAGGATCACCTCGATCTCCCTGTCGGGGCCGGTAACCACTTGAAACCTCTGAGAACTCATAGTATGAAAAACGCGGCGGGTTATTTGAAGGGTATCCATACTAGGGGCCCGACTAAGTAACCCGAATAGCTGGCAATCAGGATACTGACGAGTGAACCTGAAAAGATACATGGGGAGTCTGAAAAAAGGGAGGTAGACTGAATCTACCCCAGCTACCTGTTACCGTACCTGTTGTACAGGACTATTCCAACCACTATCACAAATAGGCTGTAAACGCCCAGAAACCCAAGGTTCTGTATCGACGATGCACTTGAGGCAGATGCACCCCTGATGAAGACGTTTGTCAGGGTCTGTGTAACATAGTAAGTTGGTACTAGTCTTGACAGGTTCTCAGGGATGCCGGGTATGAAGCTGCCCAGCATCATCTGGGGCAGGATGAAAACGAACGCAAGTCCAGACGCCGCTCCAGATGATTTAGCCAGCGTAGCGGTGATTAAACCGAACCCCACGTTACAGAGAACCAGCAGCAGTGAGAGCAGGTAGGCTAGACCAATGCCCGCCAGCCCCCCCATGGGCCTGAAGCCCATCAAATAGGATGAACCGAAGACTACTGAGACCTGGAAGACCCCGGTGATCAAGTTAGCCGCCACCTGGGCAGCGAAGATATCTGAAGCCGTTGTGGGTGTGAAAGCTATCCTCTTGAGTAACCCGAGCTGCCTCTCCTCTGTAAAGACCTGTGAGACGATCATGGTCACGAAGATAACGGCATAACTGAACATCCCCGGCATCATGGAGTCGAACTGTGTGATCTTAACGGATTCCACCAAAACTGGTGAACCTATCATAACGGGGCTTGGAGGTGAAAGGGCCTCAATGCCGTAAAGGGTCACCGTGAGCGCCTGCTGGACAAGTGAGGGTATGACAGCCCCCGCGATCATTGACCCC
>JABXKY010000183.1 GCA_013619005.1 Candidatus Bathyarchaeota archaeon
CTATGGACCAGATACTGAACCAGATGGCCAAGACCACCTACATGACGGGAGGCAACGTTAACGTGCCGATGGTCATGAGGGCTATCTACGGGGCAAGGGGCGGCGGGGCAGCCACTCACAGCGAGTGCCTCTACGGCATCTACGCGCACATGCCGGGCATGAAGGTCGTGGTACCCAGCAACCCGTACGATGCAAAGGGGTTGCTGACCACGGCGATCAAGGACCCAAACCCGGTGGTCGTTTTTGAGCACGCCAGGCTCACCGACATGGAGGGAGAGGTCCCCGAGGAATCATACGGTATACCCTTCGGTGTCGCTAACCTCGTGAGGGAGGGCACCGACGTCACCGTCGTAGCGGTGGGTAAAATGGTGAACGAGGCAGCCAAGGCGGCTGACGAGCTCAAGGGCAAGGTGAGCGTCGAGGTCATCGACCCAAGGACCCTGGTACCTTTTGACGAGGAGACCATCCTCCGCAGCGTCGCCAAAACGGGAAGGCTCGTCGTCGTCGATGAGGACTATGAGAGGTGCGGTTTCTCGGCAGAGGTGGCCGCGGTTGTCGCAGAGAAGGGCTTCCATAACCTGAAAGCCCCTGTGGCAAGGGTGGCCAACCCCAACGTGCCCCTGCCGTTCAACAGGAACCTTGAGAACCATGTCCTGCCTGATGCAGTGAAGATCGTCAGGGCCATCAAGAACGTAATGAAAGGCTAGAGGACATCAAGGGCTTTCTTCAAGCCCTCAAGTGCCTCGACCTCTACTTTTTTCGCTTCCCTCAGTAAACCCGCCACCTTGACGCATTTCCCTTTAAGCATCTCACCGGGCCCCATTGGGATCTCCTCGTGGCACCGTTGTAGTATCTTATGTAGAGCGTCGTACTTGTCGGCTATATCAACGAGTCTCGACTCTATGATGGGACCAACTTTCCTCAGGTACTCCGCTATGGCCCTTTTGGCCTCCATGAGGCAGGCCATGGTGTACGCCGTGCCGTGGTTGCTGTTCTCGTCGAAGGATTCCTCTGTGAGGTTCTTGGCTAACACATCATAGGCACCTGGACCCATGACGTACTCGGGGATCTGGGGGACGTCACCGACTCCCAGCTTGTAGCCCCGCCTCAAGGTGTCCTCCGCCGCCTTCCGTGGGTCAAGCTCCTTGGGCTCAGCGAACCTGAGGAACGCCAACCCACCTGGAGCCATCAAACCCGAGTAGTGAATCGGGTCGTCGGGCTGACCCAGTAGGCTCCTGAAAGTGCTCACTATGTAGTCCTCGCCCCTGTAGCCGTTAACTATGCCGTACTCGGGGATCGGGATGCCCCACATGACCACAGGGCGGTCGGATTCTATCTCCTTCTTCACCGCGTCGTACTGCTTCTTTGCGTTGATAACTGATTTAGGTGTGGGCTTCTGGTTGTCGTCCCAATCAAAGCACCCAGATCCGACAACATCTATCCTGTAGCCCAGGTTCTCCATTGCCTTGTAGTTGCCCATCCATATATCCCTGTGGAAGGCGGACGGCGCTGACGGACACAGGTTCTTCTTCATGGCGTTGGTGATCCACCCGTAGCCCGAGACGGCTATCACATCGGCAAGCCCCACGTCAATCCAGAGGGAGTTCAGTACGCCTTGGACCGCTCCCTGGTAGCTGAACCAACTGGGCTTGTACTCAGCCAGTTTGCTAACAATCTTCTCCAAACAAGCCACCGTTATTTCGTTTCACATAAGGTTATTTAATGGTAATCAGATGTCCGAGGCCTTGCCCGCCTCAAAGGGCTTGATAAAGTAGCCCAGAAGCAAAGGAATGATCATCAATACGGACGTGATCAGCGCCGTTGTGGCAAGGTCAATGTCCAGCAGGTACCCGATCATGACGCTGGACGGTATGTTCCCGATCCAGCTCCAGCTCATGTACATCTGGTACACCGTGCTCGACATGGCCAGTGGCGTGCTGTCGGCCATAATAGCAAACGTGGTGCCCGTCCAGAACCGTTCAAGGAAGGCACTGACCATAGCGACGATGATAAACCAGACGACGGCCCCCTCTGTTATGGTGGTCCATAGGAACCCTGCCCCCGCGAAGGCGATGGTGGCCACCGTGAAAGCCTTCCTGTGGCCGTACTTGTCAGAGAAGTTGCCGCCGAACCAGGAGCCGGGTAACCCGGCGAGGGTAGCCACAAGCCCCAAAGTGCTGACCATGGATATATCGGCCCCTATGATCTCCCTGATGGTGAAGCTGAACATGCCACCCAAGGGCGCCGTGATTTTCATCACGGTGAATGACCTGAAAAACATGATGAGAACGGCGATGATCACCGTCCTCTCTGTGAAAGTGAAAGCTATCGCCTCCCTGGTTAGCGACCTCTCCTTGACAACCTCGGGCTCCTTGATGCTCAGAAAGAGGAAGGCAGTGAGCCCCGTCACGCCGGCCAATGTGAATATGAGCTTGTAACCGCCCACATCCAGCAGCCACAGGGGCAGGATCGTCGCCAACGCGGAGCCTAGGCTCTGCCCCGCCGTGCTGGCCCCACCTATGACCCTGGCGTGGTACTCGGGGGGAGTGACATCGATGGCGAAGCTGTCCGCGGCCATATCGTAGAAGGCACCAGCGGTGATGATGCTGACCACGGCGGGGAACAGCACTGTCCACACGGGGGCGTTGTAGATGTCGCTCAGTATCATTATGACGATGCCCAGTAGGTAGAGGACGCCGGTGATGACGAACCAGGGCTTCCTCTTGTAGTACCTGTCCCCCCACTTGATGGGGAAGATATCGGCCACCAGACCCACGAACATCTTCCAGCTCCATGAGATATACATTAACCCCACGAAGAGGCTTGCCTCGGCGGTGCTCACACCCACCTCGTCCAGCAGGAATATGGGCACCCAGAGGCTGAAGGTGGACCTCACGAAGCCGTTGGCGAAGTAGCTGATACCGTAAAGGAAAGTGATCTTCTTGGGCTCCCATACATCATCCATGAGCTCCTGTATCCGCTCCTCCTTGGGGGCGCTCCAGTAGGTCACCCCCTCTGCCTCAAACTCGTTCCTCCACCTTCTGCCCAGGTAGAATAGCACCCCATACGCCGCGACAGTGAAGACGAAGACCGCTATCCCAAGCTTGTAGTTGAGGCTGAGCCCAAGAACCCGCTCGACGATGGACATGGACAATAGGTTGACGCTACGCGTCTAAGAGCTTTACCCGTCCCCTAGGATTTTTAGGAGGGCCGGGAGATCACATATGCTGGCGACCGCGTGCCCGTTCCAAACGGGCTGGTCAGGAGTCTTGATCCAGACGCCAGTGATCCCCGATTCCCTGGCGCCGTACATATCGGCCTCGACGCTGTCACCCACGTGGACGGCCTCCACGGGGGAGACGCCCAGCTCTGTGAGAACTATATCGAATATCTCCGGGTTCGGCTTCCTGACTCCCAGGTCCCTTGAACAGTAAATCGCATCGAAGTACTTGTCGTACCCCGCCTCCTCAAGTAGAAGCCTCGGCTGGTCGCTCATTGTGTTGCTGAGGAGGGCCACCTTGTACTTTGACGAGAGCTCCTCAAGGACCTCCTCGACACAGGGGATGAAAGGGGAGAGATAGTGTTTCTTAAAGTTCTCGTGGAGGTACTCCAGCATCTCGTTGTCATACCTTACCTCAAGTTTGGAGAGAAAGTTCGAGTAGACCTCCTCGAAGGTCAACTCCTTGCCCTTGGCCCTGACCCTGTTGAGGTCAGATAACGCGCCTCTGAGCGCCTTCTTCAGATCCTTCATGGGGATGTTGTACCCGTGACTCGACAGAAAGCTCCTGATTACCTCATGGTACGGGTCCCACTCCAGCCCGCCGTCTGCGAGGGTTCCACCGAAGTCAAGGATCACTGCTTTGATGTCCATTGCATGTGATTTGCTTAACTTGCATTTCAGTTTGATCAAAGATGATATACGGGCACCAACCAACAGTTACCCATGCTTCAGGAGAGGTTCTACGAGGGGAACGGGGTGAGGCTCAACTACGCAGAGGGCCCCGACAACCGGCCTCCGCTGCTACTGCTACCTGCCTATGACAACAGGTGGCAGAGCTACGCTTCAATTGTACCAGAGCTCGCGTCAAAGACCCACCTGTATGCCCTTGATACGCGTGGCAGGGGAAGGTCAGACAGGACCCCTGGCGAGTACGAGATAGCCTACAGCCTCAACGATACCATCGGGTTCATCGAGGAGATCATCGGCAGGCCGTGCCACATCTTCGGGCACAGCAACGGCGGCTGGGTAGGGTTGTTGCTGGCTGCAAGTAGACCTGATCTCGTCAGCTCTCTCATAGTAGGCGATAGCGCCTTGGACGTTGATTATCTCATCGAGGCCGGGAAGAGCGAGGAGGAGAAGGAGGGAAACCGCAAGTTCATGGACTGGGCAGGGAGGCCTGTCGAGGAGCTCGTGAAGGTGTTCAGTGAACGGTACACTGACAGGCCGCTGAGTTACGTCGAGATGCGTGCCCTGACGTTCAGTCAGGTGGACCCGGAGATATACTCTGATTGGGTCGGGGGAACGCTTGACAAATACTTTAGTGGGTACAACAGCAGGGCGGTCCTAGAGGCCATTGAGTGCCCCACATTGGTGCTGCAAGCCGAGAACGGTATGATCTCCCTAGATGATGTAATCT
>JABXKY010000070.1 GCA_013619005.1 Candidatus Bathyarchaeota archaeon
GCCTGAACCAGTACAGCCTCCAGCGCATGGAGAAAGGGACAGTGATGTCCACGGTCACCATTATCAGCGAGAGCCACTTGGCGACCACCCACGTTGGCCTGATGGACTTGAGGAACAATTTTGATGAGCTAATATTCGGAAATATGCACCTCCACATCGAGGGCGGGTATTGCATCGAGATCTTCCTAGTGAAGGGGGATTCCGATGATATAATGGACTTTATTTCCAAGAGCAAGACAATCAGGGGCGTCATGGAGGTAAACTACACATTGACCCCGGTGTCTTCATAGATTATTCCAGTGAACGGACCTGGCTTTTTCCTACGAGTCAAAGGCTTCAATGTATTGGGACAGTGCGTGCGTATTCCGCTGGTATCAACGCAGTAGCCCTACTGCGCGTTCAGTTTAAATAGGAATACGAGTGAAAATCAGTAACATTGGATTGTTCTTAGAGTAAACATTTTGCAGGTGACGGGAAACGAAAAAAGAATTCAAGGTTATAGGGAAAAAAACTATCCGGAAAGACGGTATCGCGAAAGTAACTGGAAACGAGATTTTCGCTTCCGACATGTCTTTCCCGAATATGTTGTATGGGCGGGTCCTGAAGAGCCCCCATGCACATGCTCACGTTAAGTCGATTGACATTTCAAAAGCAGAAAAAATGGGAGCTGTAACAATCACTCCGGATGAAATTCCAGACGTGACGTACTGCCCGAGGCTCGTGAGCGTTCCAGAGGCAACGTACAAGGACTGGAAGGTCTTAGCCGATAAACCCCACTATGTGGGGGAGGCAATAGGTGCAGTTGCAGCCGAGTCTGAGGAGGATGCCCAGAAAGCACTGGAAGCCATTGAGGTTGAATACGACGTACTTGGGGCATCTTTCGATGCTTTAGAAGCCATGAAGCCCGGGGTTGATCAGGTACATGATGAGATCTACCTTAAAGACGACCTTCTCAAGGTTGAGAACAACATTGGTTGCCAGCTCTCCATCACTGAGGGCGATCCCAGTGCATTAGAGAACGCGGACGTCGTCATTGAAAGAACATACCGCACAAACCGTCGTTACCACAACCAGCTTGAAACCAAGTCGGTTGTAGTGCGGCCGGAAGCTGATGGAGGCATCAGTGTCTGGAGCACAACCCAGACCATCCACAACACAAGGCTCCTGTTACACGACATCTACGGCATCCCCATGGGAAAGATCAGGGTCTACAAGGTGGCTTTGGGCGGAAGCTTCGGCTCCAGCATCCACGTAAACCCAGTGGTAAACATTGCGGTTGCCCTGGCGTTGAAAAGCAGGCGGCCAGTCAAGCTCAGCTATACCAGGGAGGAGGATATGCGGGACCACTGCGCATACCAGATGATATTCAAGCTAAAACTCGGAGCAAACAAGGACGGCATGCTAGCCGGGGGACGCCTTGAGGCCTACCTAGACATCGGGGCCCATCAGATACAGGCATACCCCCTACTGGGCTGTATTGTCGGGTGGTGGGTGAGCCTCTACAAGCTCCCATACAAGGATTACGTTGGGAAGGCAGTCTACACCAACAAAGTTCCCAGCTGCGCCTTCAGGGGGTACGGTAACCCCCAGATCAGCTGGGTAGTGGAGACAATGATGGACGAGCTGGCAGGCAAGATCGATATTGACCCACTTGACTTTAGGCTGAAGAACTACATCGGTGAGGGCGACCTGTTCTGGGGGCAGGGCCCTAGCGTCAAGTCCATCATCCAGAGCTGTGGCGTTGAAGAGATACTCACGAGGGGCGCCGAGATGGTTGACTGGTATAACAGACCCAGCCCAGAGGAACAGACAGGTAGATACAGGCGAGGCTGGGGAGTCGGCAGAGGCTATCACACCAGCAGCGCTGGGGCACCTGTACCCAGCAGCATCGTGGACTTTGGCGGAGCCATGCTCAAGATGAACGAGGACGGCACCTTCGATTACATCTCCGCCCTAATGGACCATGGCTGTGGAACCCAGGAAGCCCACGTGAAGATAATCGCTGAAGACCTCCATGTCCCGGTAGACAAGGTAAACATCATTCGAGGGGACACCGGGACCACGGTCTATGATGTCTGCACCCACGCCTCGAGGGGGGTCTATAGCGGTGGAGGTGCTGCCCTTAAAGTCGCTATGAAGGTTCAGGAGCAGATCAGGAACTTCGCAGGGAGGATCCTAGACGCCTACCCACATGCAATGCGAATAAGGTACGACGAGGAGACTGATCGAACCCTACTCTTCGCTGAAGGTATAGAAGGGAGAGAGGTATCGTACCGGGAAATAGCCGAGACCGCTCGACACAAGAACTGGGGAACCGTGGCATCCGTTGAAAGCTACAGGCAGCCCAGTTGCCCACCCCACTTCACGGGCTACTTCGTCAAGGTGGAGGTGGATACCTGGACGGGCAAGGTTAAACTATTGAAAGTTGTGGCGGGCGCTGACATCGGTACTGTGATAAATCCACTGTTAGCAGCGGGGCAGGTCCACGGCGGGTTCGCTCAAGGCTGGAGTATGACCACATTGGAGGATATGCCATACGATCCCGTCGACGGGGACCTTGTAAATCGAGGGTCCATGGCCAACTATAAGGTTCCGACAACTCAGGACATGCTCGATTTAGATGACTTCACGGTATTTTTCGCGGACACATATGAGCCCACGGGTCCCTATGGAGCCAAGGGCATTGGAGAGGGGGCACTCAACCCGGTTGCGGGGACGGTGGCAAACGCCATCCAGAATGCTCTGGGTGTGCGATTCTTCCAGTTACCTATCACACCGATCAGGATTCTTGAGGCGCTGAAGGAGAAGGAGGAGTAAAAATGAGCATCAACAAGGTAAACACACACATCATCCCCATGGAGTTCCAGTACCACGCCCCCACAACACTTGCAGAGGCGGCGGCGCTTCTCGAGAAATACGGGGCCGAGGCCAAGATACTGGCCGGGGGCACTGATCTGATCCCCCACATGAAGCAGAGAAAAGTGGAAACTATCCACGTCATCAACATCAAAAAGATTCCAGACCTCGCGTGTATCAAGGAGACTTCAAAAGGCATAGAGATTGGAGCTAATACAAGGCTTCGGGCAATTGAGCTGTCACCGCTTGTCAAGGAAAAAATTCCGCTTCTGAGTGAGGCAGCTGCTACCGTTGGCTCGGTTCAGATAAGGAACTTAGGTACTGTGGGTGGAAATATCTGTAACGCGAGCCCAAGCGCGGACATGGCCACACCACTTCTGGCCTTGGATACTATAGTTCACGTCTATGGCAAGGAGGGAAACAAAGACTACACCCTGGAAGAGTTCTTCCACGGTAGAGGAGAGGTCAAGCTGGAGCCAGATGAGTTACTCACGGGGATGACCGTCCCCCTTCAACCAAAAAACGCGGGAATGGCATTCGAGAAAGTGGGGTGGACCGACTTCGATATAGCCACGGTAAATGTGGCGGCGGTGTTAACCCTCAGGGACGGGAAAGTCGATTACTGCCGTGTCACTCTAGGGGCGTGCTCACCTGCACCAATCAGAGTACTTCAGGCAGAATCAATCCTAGTTGGTGAAGAACCGACAAAGGAACTCTTCAATGAGGCAGTACGTCTAATCGCGGCGTGCGTTGAACCCAGGGAAACTTGGAGGAGAGCGCCTCCCGAGTACAGGAGAAAAGCATCACAAGCCCTCGCGATAGACGCGTTGACTAGATCTGTAGAAAAAGCAAGGAGGCTCTCACAATGAAAATAGAGATCACGGTAAACGGCAGACTACGGCAGTTTGACGTTGAACCTAACAAGCTCCTACTAAACCTAGTCAGGGATGAACTGTACCTTACAGGCACAAAGTACGGGTGTGGTATCGGCGAGTGCGGTGCATGTACTGTTCACCTTGACGGGGAGGCTGTTCTTGCCTGCATGATTCTAGCGGTTGACGCTGACGGTAAACATGTTGATACCATAGAAGGAGTAGCTGAGGACGGTAAACTAGACCCGGTCCAGGAATCCTTTATCGAGGAGGGAGCCATCCAGTGTGGCTTCTGCACACCGGGCTTCATCATGACCACCAAGGCTCTCCTAAAGGAGAACCCTAACCCAACCGAAGACGAGATTCGAGAATACCTGAAGGGTAACTACTGTCGCTGTACGGGCTACGTGAACATCATTAACGCGGTTCAGTCAGCAGCCAAGAAGCTACGATCCTAGGCGTCAGACATGAAGCTTGCAGCTATAGTCCTGGCGGCGGGCAAGTCCAGCCGCATGGGCGCCAACAAGCTTCTACTAGAGGTGGGGGGCAAGAGGGTCCTCGACCATATTTTATCTAAACTCAACCCAATCCCCACGATAGTCGTGCTCGGACACAGACCAGAGGACATCAGGGGCCTCACGGAGGACCAAGGAGCCACGACCGTTCATAACCCGAACTACGAGATGGGGATGACCACCAGTTTCCAGGCTGGCTTGAGGGCCCTTCCCGATGATATCGACGCTGTCTTCATGGTTCTCAGTGATACATTCGGGTTCAAGCCGGAGCTTCTAGCGAGGATGGTTGATGGATTGGAGGAAAAAGGTGAAGCCCTCATTGTGAGTCCCATTCATGAGTCTAAACGCGGGCACCCAGTCCTGTTCAGGAGAGAAATCCTTGAGGAGTTCATGGAGCTCGGTGATAACGAGACCATGAAGGACGTGGTGAACCGCCACGAGTCAAGACACATCTACGTGGAATCGGACATCTGGGCCACCATCGACCTGGATACCCCCGAGGACCTTGAGAGGATCAGGAAGCTCTGGGTTAGCTAAGCATCGCCCTTAACGCTTCAACTATCTCCTTTTCCTCGCCCGCATTGAGGCAGTCAAAGGCTATCCCGATGCGGTTGTCCCTCTTCCCCGTCATGCTGGTCTCGACCCAGATGCTGGGATCAAGCTCTCTAAGGCTGAAAGCGAGGTCCCGGGCCGATATCGAGTCCTCGAAGGTGACCATGGCCCTGACGTTCCAAGGCTCAGGGGCTGTTACCTCAGCCCTTGACACGCCTTTCAGGTCCTTCAGCTCATCCACGACCCATTGGGCCCTATCACTCCAGCTTGAGAACTCGGTTTTTTCCTCCTCGGGCGTTACCTCAAGGAACAGCCTGAGTGCCACAAGCAAGCCAACCATCTGGGTCCTGTCCACCTTCATGCCGCGGCCCAGTCCGTTGAAGGGAGATGCTTGCAGCTTCGCCATCCTGATGAGGTCCTCCCTCCCGAAGAGGATGCCCGTGTCGTTGGGTCCCTTAATCTGTTTGCCGCCGCTCACCGCGATGAGGTCCGCCCCTGACCTCGCGTACTTTTTCAGGTTCGACCGAGGCAGGACGTTCCCAGCCGCATCAACTACGACTGGGATACCATGTCTCCTGCCTAACTTGATGGTCTCCTCAAGGGATACTCCGCTACCCTCGCGGTGAGAGCTGAAGGCGATGAGACAGGTGTCGTCCGTGATGGCGTCCTCAAGCTCGTTGACTGTGCACCTTTCCTCGTTACCCGCGTATGTGATCCTGCAACCGATGCTGGTGTACGCGAACTCGTAGGGGTTCCTGTGGGTCCTTTGCAGTATCACCTCGTTTCTCATCCCCGATGTGTCAGGCAGCCTCTGTATCAGGCTCTTCCACGGGCCGTCAATGGGCTGGAGCCTCTCGTATGGCTTGATGCTATGCTTCTCCAGTCCGCTGCCCATGAGAAGGCAGGCGGCAGCCCCCAGCTGGAGTGATGAGGTCGCCCCGGCGGTGATCATGCCCGCCTCTGAGCCTACCAGTTCCGCGATCTCCTTGCTGACTTGGTCCTGTAGCTCCATCATTATGACGTACTGGCCTGCGGCGTTTTTCATGGCGTCCATGACCCTTGGGTCGACGATGCTGCCCCCCAGGTGGGTCGCGGTGCTGCACGCGTTGATGACCCTCCTTACTCCGAGCTCACGATACGGGTTCAAAATAATCAAAATGATGTGTTCGGGTGAGGGTTTAACGTTTTTCAGATGGGTTTTACATGTCTCCTCTCTGTTTCTCCTCGTACACCCAGACCCTGCCGGACCAACCAGCCACAACTATTCCAGCGCCGACGAGGTACAGTGACCCACGTACCGAAAAGAGGTGGGCCGCCACGCCGATTAGAATGAGAAAAAAGTCTATCATCCAGTTACGGCGATAGGGCTTCATGTTCAGCCACGCTTTTTGTTGATGATCTCTGCGACTATGCTGACTCCTATCTCCTCGGGAGTCTCGGCCGAGATGTCAAGTCCGATGGGTCCTCTGATGGTCTCCACGACATCGGCGTCAAAGCCCTCCGACTTGAGTTGTTTGACGTGCTCCTTCCGCTTGTTTCCGCTCCCAAGTAGCCCGATGTAGGCCGGCTTTGCCTTCACGGCGTGCCTGAGTCCGTTTATCTCGAACCCTGTCTCGCCGTGGAGCATGGCGACGTAGTCGCTCTGCCTTATCTTGACCTGCTCAAGGCTCTCGGGGTACTTGTCGTTGAAGATGGTGGCTCCCTCGGGGAACCACTCCGCTTTCGCCGACTCTGCGTCGTCCACGACTATTACCTCAAAGTTGCACTGGGTTGCGTATCGGGCCACGGCCTGTGCTATCCAGCCGCTTCCCATGATGACTAGTCTCGGGTCTGGTTTTATGGGGTCCATGAATATCTTCACCTCTCCTCCGCACTTGCTGTCCACGGGTATCATTCCCTCCCGGGCGGGCACGCCCATGGCGAAGTGATAGGTCTTGGGCTTGCCCGTCCCCATCACCTCCAACGCTTTTCCTATCAGGAGCCTCTCCATGCCTCCTCCTCCTATGGTGCCCGTGGCCTTACCGTCAGCCGTCACCAGCATCTTGGCGCCGGGGTCACGTGGCCCCGAGCCCTCCTTGAAGATGAGGCTGCAGAGAACCGCTGACTCGCCGTTTTCTAGGGCCTCGTTGAGGCGATGGATTATCTCTTGCTCACTCAACGGCTATCCTCTCAGCCGCGTCCAGCACGGCCTCTATGATCTTTGTGAACCCGGTGCACCTGCAAATGTTGCCCTCTATTCCCAGTTTCACCTCCTCTGGTGATGGGTGCTTGTTGTCCCTGAGCAGCGCGTAGCTGCTTATGAGCATGCCAGGGGTGCAGAACCCGCACTGGATGGCGCCGTTCTCGATGAAAGCCTGTCGCAGGTCGATCATCAATGCCTTGTACTCAAGTCCCTCAAGCGTCGTGACGTACTTGCCCTCCACCTGGGGGGCCAGCATGATGCAGCTTGTCATTGGTAGCCCGTTCACCAGCACCGTGCATGCGCCGCACTCGCCGTGCTCGCAGCCCTTCTTAACCGACTGGATGCCCAGATCTTCACGCAGCATGTCCGTTAAAGTTGTGTATGGGGTGACATCGGCGGTCACTTTTTTTCCGTTTAGCTCAAAGTTCACTTTCATCGTCTTCACCTGATCCTCTCCAAGCACTGTTCGATCGCCCGCCTCATGAGCACAGGACACATATCCTTCCTGTACTCGGCCGTCCCGCGGACATCAGTGATGGGCTTCACGGCCTCGTAGACCGCATCGGAGGCCGCCTTGACGGTCTCCTCGTCCAGTTTGCTTCCTCTGAGCAGGCTCTCCGCCTCTGGCACCCTGATGGGTGTGATGGCGACGCTTCCGAACGCCACTTTTGCATCGGTGCATGTCTCGCCGTCCATCTGGATGTACGCCGCCGAGCTCACCACTGATAGGGTGAACGCCTTGCGCCTCCCGATGCGCTTGAAACTGGATGCGCTGCCTACTGGGGGTACTGGTATCCGTATCTCGGTTAGCAACTCCCCTGGTTTCAGGCTGTTGATCTTTGGCCCAGCGAAGAGGTCCGCTATGGGTATGCTCCTCTTTCCGTCGGAGCTCTGGATCTCTACCTCTGCCATGTGCACCAGCAGCGGTGGCGCGGAGTCAGCGGCCGGTGATGCGTTGCATATGTTACCCGTTATGGTTCCCCTGTTCCTTATCTGGGGGCTACCAATCCTGCTGACCGCGTCGATAAGGGAAGGTATCTTGGACGCGATGGGGCTATTGGCTACCTGTGCGTGCGTGGCAGTGGCACCTATCATAATGATGCCGTTCTCCTCCTTCACGTAGTCTAGCTCAGATATCTCGTTGAGGTCCACAATATGATCTGGGGCGCTAACCCCGTTCCTCATGGCAACCATGATGTCGGTGCCGCCTATCAACGGCAAGGCGTTATCGAGCTCCGCTAGCAGTGCTAGGGCCTCATCTAGGCTCTCGGGTGAGTGGTACTGGAATTTTGGTATCGGCTTCATTTCTGTGCCTCCTTCAACGCCTTGTGCATATCCCACGGCCTGATGGGCACCGTGCTGAACCTCTGCCCCGTGGCGTGGTAGATGGCGTTGGTGATGGTGGGTACGATGCTGATGATGGCTGGCTCTCCCACTCCCTTGGCCCCGAATGCTCCGTGCTTGTAGGGCTTCTCGATGATGATGCACGGCTCGATCTCGGGTGTGTCAAGGCTTGATGGCACTATGTAATCCGTGAAGTTGGGGTTGATGACCTTGCCCTTGTCGTCCAGCTCCATGTTCTCCATCAACGCGAACCCCATGCCCTGGCTGATGGCGCCCTCTATCTGTCCCTCGATAATCATCGGATCGATGGCCTTTCCACAGTCCATGGCCGGCCATATCTTGATGACCGAGGTCTCCCCTGTCTCGGTGTCGACTTCCACCTCCGCTACGGTAGCGGCGAAGGTATAGACGCTGTAGTTGACTCCCAAACCCGTCACAGGGTCGAAGAACCGTTTAGGTGCCTTGAAGTAGCCGTGTGCGCCCGGGTTGTAATCCCTGAGGTACATCTCCTCTGCCAGCTCCTTGATATCGATGACGTTTTCCTTGTTCTTCCTGTCGAAGGCCTTGTTGTCACGCAGGTCTATCCTGTCAGCGTCTACCTCGAACAGCTCAGCGGCGCAGTTCACCATGCTCTCCCTGAGCATCAGGGCAGCCTTGGCTGCCGCGGTGCCTCCCAGCATGAGCCCTCGGCTCCCGTGTGTGGGCTTCGCGTTCAATGTGCTGTCCGTGTCTGGCAGTTCTATCCTGATCTTCTCAGGTGGAACCCCTATGATCTCGCTGACGATCTTGACGTGGCCGAAGGGGCTTCCCTGCCCAATCTCCACGATACCGGTACGGTAGTTACAGCTCCCGTCCTGGTTCATCAGGAGGCTCGCCGCGCTCCAGTCGGGGCTGCTGCGGCTCGTGCTTATGCCGTGGTAGGCAAGCCCGACTCCGTAACCCCTTACCTTTGTGCCATCCCAGACTGGCTCCCGATTATCCGCCCAGTTTGATGCGTCCCTTACCGCTTCCAGGCATTCTTTGATCCCAACGCTGTGATCAAGGACCTGGTCGCATGTGGTTCTGCCTCCTTCGACTAGGACGTTCTTGAGCCTGAACTCGACGGGGTCCATGCCAATGGCGTACGCCAGCTTGTCCATCTGCTGCTCCAACGCGAAGTGGAGAGCCAGGTCACCGAAGCCCCTGAAGCTGCCTCCGTACACCTTGTTTGTGTACACTGCTTGGCCGTCAATGAAGCAGTTATCGATATCATATGGTCCGCCTGCGTGCGCTGTTTGCCTCCAGAGCCAGAACGGACTCCTGTTGGCGTAGGCGCCACACTCTAATGTGATCTTAACCTCGATCCCCGTTACCTTGCCGTCCTTGGTACATGCGCTCTTGTAGTGAATCCTCGCCGGGAACCGTTTGTTGCTATATGCCAGGCTCTCTTCCCTGTTCCAGATGTGTACAACTGGCTTACCCAGCTTCAGTGATGCGAACGCGGCGTAAGCGCACAGGAGGGGCCCTTGGTCATCCTTCCCACCGAAGGCTCCACCCGTCAACGCCTGAATAATTTGAACTTGATTCAGGTCCCATCCGAGTACGTGGGCAACCTTTTCCCTGCACAGGAACGGACTCTGGCCGTTTGCTATTACGGTTACCTTTGATTCACCGGGGATCGCATAAGCTGCCTCTGTCTCTATGTACGTGTGGTCCTGATACGGGCTCCAGTAGGTGTCCTCGACAACAGCATCAGCTGACTCGAAAACGCCCTCGATGTCCCCCTTCCTGATCTTTGTGACTAGGGCTATGTTTCCACCGTCATGAATATCCACCGCGCCCTCTGCGAGGGCAGCATCGATGTCCAGGTGGGCTGGTAGCTCCTCGTAGTCCACGTACATCTTGTCCATGGCCTCTTCCGCCGCGTACTCGTCCCTTGCGCAGATGAGGGCGATGGGGTCCCCCACGAAGTGGACCTTCTTGTCGTTGAGGAACGGCTGATCAGGTAACGCGTACCCGATCTGGTTGTTCCCAGTGATGTCTGCCCCGGTGTATATGGCCTCGACGCCGGGCACCTTCAGTGCCTCGCTGGTGTCTATGGACCTGATCTTGGCGTGGGCCACCGTGCTACGGTAAACCTTGAGGATTGTTGTGTCCTTGGGAACATAGTCGGCCGTGTACTTTGCCTTGCCCAGCGCCTTGTCAAGGGCGTCTGTGCGTATCACGTTCTTGCCGACCACCAGGAAATCTTTCCTTCCCAGGATATCTGATAGTATATTGTCGTACTCCAATGCGGACCTTCCACGAAATCTATGGGAATAAGACAAGGGGTTTATCTAAATAAAAGAATCTGCCAGCGTCTCCCTGGAATCCTCCGGGCTGAGTCCATGGCCAGTACACCGACCTTGCTCTGGGCTAACAAACTGACAACATCATCCATTTTCTCCGTCATGGATATAACAAGGAGCATGCCCCGTTCCTCTTTTAACATACCCCGCGTTTCTTCATATTACAATGGCGCTTCCCTTCATTCGCAGCAAAATCGTTTGCACCATCGGCCCCGCATCCAGTGACCCCGAGACACTGGACGCCATGATCGCGGCAGGCATGGACGTAGCCCGCATCAACACGAGCCACGGGTCACATGATGAACACAGAGCCGTCATCGAGCACATCAAGAACCATGGGGAGTGCGGTATACTTGTCGACCTTCCTGGGCCGAAGATCAGGCTCGGGCAACTGGAGGCGCCTGTTGACCTCGTGGAGGGGCAGGAGATTCACTTCACGACCGAGGACATCATAGGGAACGCAGGGGAGTTCCCCGTGAACTACGCCAAGCTCCCGAGAGAGGTGCGTGAGGGCGGCCACCTCTTCATCAACGACGGCATCATCGACGTCGAGGTCACCAGCATCGACGATGACAAAAAGGGCTTCAAGGCCTCTGTTGTATCGGGGGGCGTCGCGTCCAGCAGGAAAGGGGTGAACGCACCTGGAGCCAGCCTGTCCCTCAGCCCTCCCACAAAAAAGGACGTCGAGGGCATAAAGTTCGGGGTAGACATGGAGTGCGACTGGTTCGCCGCAAGCTTCGTCAGGTCAAAGGACGACGTCGACGCTGTAAACACCGCCATCTGGAGGGAAGGAGGCACCCAGCCCCTCGTCAGCAAGGTCGAGCACGGGGATGCTGTGCACAATATCAGCGAGATAATCGATGCAAGTGACGGAATCATGGTGGCAAGGGGTGACCTAGGAATAGAGATTCCGCCATGGGACGTGCCCCTGCTCCAGAAGAAGATCATAGAAGCATGCAACAACAAGGGGAAACCCGTCATCGTGGCCACCCAGATGCTGGAGTCCATGATCGAGAACCCCAGGCCCACGAGGGCCGAGGCCAGCGACGTGGCTAACGCACTGCTTGACGGGGCTGACGCGGTGATGCTCAGCGGCGAGACCGCCGTGGG
>JABXKY010000255.1 GCA_013619005.1 Candidatus Bathyarchaeota archaeon
CTTTAAGCCACCTACGGTAAATGGAGTAAACGCCCAGTGCTTCAAGGGTTTCACGAATCAAAATGACTCGCGTCCCAATAGTCATCTAGGGTACAAAAAGGTAATGTCATCTAGGAGGATGCACGGGTGAACAGCTCCCGCCCATGCCGTCTGTACACCCACGTCACGAAGAGGGTGAGGGTGATAACCCCTAGCACCGTGTAGATGATCAACGGCGAGAAGACGGTGATGGTCACACCGGGGTTCCGGATAATATGGGAGGCCTCAATCGAGATCGGACGCATCCAAAGCAACACGAGAATCCCGATCATGTTACTCCACACCTTGGGGTCCTCCTTATTCTGAACGTACGTTGAGATGCCGTCACCTGCGATAGCGATCCCAAGGCCAAGCGTCACCATATCGGTGCCCTTGGAGATGAAGGCGCCGATCAGGTCCGCCGAGTTGGTTGCCCAGTATGTTAGGTCCCAGAACGGCGCGATGGGCAAGGGTATGATATTCCATGCAGAGTCGAGGCCCCGAACAATACCGATGATGAACACGATCCCGCCGAGACCCGTGGTGATGAGGTTGATCCAGCGGTCGGGCGGCGGTAGGCGCGGCTCTAGCTCCGCCAGCTTGCTGTCCCAGCCGAAGCCTTTCAGGACCAGCACGATGCCCATGACAAAAGCCACCACCATTCCACCGTTCTCAAGCTGGTTGCTCGCCATCAGGAACCCGAATATGACCAGCAATATCCCAGGCACTCCTAGGCTCACCTTGCTGTAGTAGGGGTCCTCCACGAGCATCTTGAGGTAGCGGAAGATGACGGCGTAGGTCTCCTCTATGCGCTCGCTGTGCTTGACGACGACGTGGTGGATGCTGGTGATGGGTATCCTGCTCTGGATTATGGGCACCAGCTCCTCGTCTGCGAAGCCGTCAGTGACTATAATGACGCCGTCTGCAACGAACTGCTTCTGGACCCTGCCCAGCTCCCTGACCATAGCCCGGTCCGCCTCAACGCCGCCCTTTCCTGAGCCTGCGATTGTGGCGATCTCGAACGCCTCGTCTGGGTAGTCCTTCATGAGTTTGTCGTAGAGCTTCACGGCCCCGAACATGGCGTTGGCGTCAGCCTCCTCCGGGTCCGATAAAGCCAGTTTGGTGGCCGCCTGAATGTTCGCTTCACGGCCTATGATGGGAGTCTTGACACTCCCCTTGATCCCGATATCGTCGTCGCTGTCAATGCAGAGTATTAAAGTGCGATCGGGTTCAGCCATCTATTCCAGCCTTAATTAGTTGTAGTTTTGTCATATTTAGGGATATGTAGAGAATATCTTCGCTAGATGTCCAGGTCCAGGGCCTCCTTGAGCCCCTTGTACCGGTTCCTTATAGTAACCTCCGTGACGCCCGCGGCGTTCGCTATCATCTTCTGGGTTCGCTTCTCGTCGCACATGACGCATGCGATGTACAGGGCGGCTGCCGCCAGCCCCATGGGGTCCTTGCCCGCGGTGATCCTGAGACGCGTCGCCTCACGCAGGAGCTCCACCGCGGTCTGCTGAGTCTTCTCCCCCACGCCCACCTTTGCCGCTATCTTGGGCACCCTGAGCTGAGCGTCGGGCTTGGGCATCTGTATGTCCAGCTCCCTGAGCATCAGCCTGTAGCACCTTGCGATGTCCTTCTTTACGATGGGGCTCTGGTTGCTTATCTCCCTGAGGGTCCTAGGAGTCTGGGTCATCCTGCACGCCGCGTAGAGGCTTGCCGCGGTTATGGCGCTGATGCTCCTTCCCCTGACAAGTCCCTTGTCCAGCGCCTTGCGGTATATGACGGCCGCTTTCTCCTTTATGCTGGGTGGTATGTGGAGCTTGTCGCTGAGCCTGTCAAGCTCGGCCATGGCCTGGGCCAGGTTCCTGTCCACGCTGCTGTGGACCCTGCTCCTTATCTGCCACTTCCTGAGCCTGAGCATCTGGAGCTTTTTGTCCAGAGGGATCTGCCTGCCGAAGGCGTCCCTGCCCACCCTGCCTATCATGGTGGTGAGGCCCTTATCGTGGACGGCGAAGCTGAGGGGGACGCCGACTCTGCTACGGCTGTTCTTCTCAGTGGGAGTGAATGCTCGCCACTCTGGGCCGTCGTTGAGGATGCTTTCCTTCATCACGAGGCCGCAGGCGCTACATATGAGCTCACCTGAGTCGCCGTCGTGTACGATGTGGGTGCTTCCGCACTCGGGGCATAGGTCCTCGCTTTGCAGGGTTGTTGGTTTTTTCAATTCAATACACTTTTTCGGGTGTTTCCTTCCCAGAATCGTTATCTCTCAGAGATAATTGATACCTGATCACTTAGGCAATTGAAATCGGATTGAAAGATCATATAAGTTTTTCGGTATATTTATAAGTCTGTCATTGTTCGCTTTTTTCTCGCCCTACCGGGCAAGCCTTTTGGCATGTTGTGCACATCAGGACGCTGTTTTCCGTGAACCTTGGCATGTGCTCCCTGAATACCATGTCGGGGGTTTCCCTGTAGGTAGTGAACGGCAGGTCCTCTTCAATGAGCTTGGCTAACTGGGCCTCGGTTAAGCCGATGAGGCACTTGTCGGGGTCAACGACGTATGGGGTCAGGGCCCCCGTGGGGCATGCGTCGATGCACTTGGTGCATTCGTCGCAGGGGTCCCGGGTATCCTCCTGGTCGGGTACCAGCGGGGCGTCGGTGAGGATGCTCTGGAGGCGGATCCACGGGCCGTACACTGGGTTGATGATGAGGCTGCTTTTACCCATGGGGCCCAGGCCGGCCAGCTGGGCCATCCGTTTCTGGCTGAGGTTGAAGGGGTATATGACGCACCTGTAGCCTTTTTTTTCCAGCTGCCTCATGACGCGCCTGGTGTAGAGCCTCATCCTCTCGTAGACGGGGTACTCGATGGCCCCGTTGTGGGCTATCTGTGCCTCGTGGATGTCGTCGAAGGCGTGGTACCCCAGGACGATGATGCTCCTGGGGGCGTCCATGTAGTCTGTGGTCTTTTTGGATGCCTGCTGGACCTGCCAGCCTACCCAGTACTCCGGCATGGCGTCTATTGACTCGGGGGATAGTACCCCCATGAGCTCGGCGCCGTGGCATAAGGCGTACTCCTTGATCTCCCTGGTTAGGGCTTCCATGGTTCTCGGGCTAGAAATGGGTTAAGCGTATTTGTGAGTTGGGTTAGGTTTATATTGTGTTTCCTTTGGTATTGTTGTTGCGTAGCCCGGTCGTCTAGCGGTCAAGGATAGGGGCCTCTGGAGCCTCGGACAAGAGTTCGAATCTCTTCCGGGCTACCATTTACTAGATACTACAAAATACTAACTAAAATGACTAAAAGAACAACATACCGCGCGCGCCCAAGTTCTAGTATTACTTTATCTTGATTTTCCTATTGAACAAATACGGCTTCTCTTTTCCGTTCCTCATCTTCTTGAGCCAGTATGGTCAGCATCAATCCCATACCGATGGTGTTCTGAATATGGAGCAAAACTAGGTCATTATTTGGAATATTGCACGCGCTACATGCAACCGGGATAGCCTCTCTGGATAAGATTTAAACAGTAAAACAGGAGCTTTATCGATGAATTAGTTTGAAGACTGTCAAGATAGTATCATATGGAATTGGTGTCATAGGTCAGCGGCTTGCCAGGCATCTCCTAATAAAGGAGGGAATAGAGATCGTCGGGGCCATTGACATCAACCCAGCAATCGTCGGCAAGGACCTGGGTGAGGTACTGGGTCAGGAGAAGATTGGCGTCATTATCAGCCGTGACGTGGACAAGGTTCTAAGCGAGACAAAGCCAGACATTGTTGCCCACACAACCATGAGCTACCTGCGCCAGACCTACGGCCAGTTCGAGGGAATCCTGAAGCACGGCGTCAACATCATCAGCACATGTGAGGAGCTGGGATACCCTTACGTCGAGAAAGAGGCAACCGAGTTAGCGAAGAAGTTGGACATCATAGCAAAGGAGAACAACGCCTCTATGCTTGGAACTGGCATCAACCCTGGGTTCCTCATGGACACGCTGCCCATATTCCTCACAGGGCCATGCGAGGAGGTAGAGGAGATACACATTGCTAGGCAGATGAACGCAGCCACCCGCCGAATCCCCTTCCAGAAGAAGATAGGGGCCGGCATGACGGTTCAGGAGTACAGGGATGCCATCGATAACCACAAAATTACCGGACACGTGGGACTGGAGCAGAGCATCCAGATGATCGCCGACGCACTGGGATGGGAGATCGACGAGATCAAGGTTGACATGCCCGAGCCCATCACCTTCGACCACGACGTGGCCAGCGACGCCATCAAGGTGCCCGCAGGACACGCAGCGGGCGGGTTCCAGATGGCATACGGCATCAGCAAGGGAAAGCCCCTCATCACCATGGACTTTAAGGCGTACATAGGCGCCCCCGAGGAGTTCGACAGCATCAGCATCAAGGGAGTCCCACCGATAAACAACAAGATCACTCCATGCGTCCACGGGGACCACGGCACCATCGCTATGACCACAAACATGATCCCACACGTCATCAACGCGGAGCCTGGCCTCAAGACCATGGCCGAGCTACCGCCGCCCCACGCCACCCCCGCCCACTTCGGCAAGTACGTGAAGTAAAACCACTACGTGATCCCCAAGGATCA
>JABXKY010000350.1 GCA_013619005.1 Candidatus Bathyarchaeota archaeon
GGCACCAACGGCGACGAGGACCCAGAGGAGTTCTTGGCGATACGCACTAAGATGAGGGAGAAGACACAGGTCTACCTCAAGGCCTTCGAGGAGAAATGGGGGCACGTTGACTGCTACGACCTTCTGGGGGCCAACACTAGGACCGAGGAAGGCAAGAAGAAGTACAAGGAGAACAGGGCGAACGGAATATACTTCTGCGAGGATTATGTCAATTGGTCGGCGGACAAGATAATTGAGCTCATCAGGGCTGACCCCGAGATAAAGCTCTAGCCGCACCACTCCATGATTATTCTAGCGGTTACCTTGACGGCCTTGATGTAGTCATCCAGGTCCACCCACTCGTCCTTCCCGCCAGTGGTAGCTAGGTCGCCCGCTAGGGGGCCGTAGCCCACGTTTGGGATACCAGCGATCAGCATAGGTGTCCGCACGTCGCTCTTGGAGTACAGGGGGTTGCTGAACGGCCTCTCGCCCGTGACGTCCTCTATGGCGTCCATGGCTGTGACCACGACGGGGTGATCAAGGGGTATCTCGACGCCCTGGGTTCCCTGGATCCATTCAATCACCAGAGGGTTCTCCTTTAGCCATGGGTCGGAGTCTGAGATCCTCTTGACCTCGGCCTCCACCTCTTTGACGATATCATCAATGTCCTCGGGAGGCGGGAAGGTCAAGCCAAAACCGATGGTGCAGTCAGAGGGCATGTCGGTGAGGTTGTCCTTCCTCCCTGACTCGATGTAGGTGACAAGCATCTGGGTTCCCCTGCCTATGTAATCGTTGAGGGGCGGGTAGATGACTCGCTCCCTGCGGGCCTCATCGTATTTCTTCATCTCGTTGATGACGTACATTGCCTTGTCGATGGGGCTGACTCCAAGGTGGTGGAAAGTGACTTGAACGAACTCGGTCTTGGGCGGTCTCATGCCTTTGACCTTGATCCTGAACTTTAGGAGCCCTGAGGTTAGTGATTTGACCTCCTTCATACCCAGCTCGGACTCGCCTGGGTGAAGGTAGAGAGCGGCATCCGCCCTGTAACCATCCATCAGCAGCGCAGCGATACCCCAGGCGTTCCTCTTGGCCGTGGCGCTCATGAGGTAGACATCGCCCTTGGGCTGGTAACCTGCCTTCATCAGGGCATCAACGGCTTCGGTCATCATGCAGATTCCAGCGCTGTCATCTGCCACGGCCCAGCCGTACATCTTGTTATCAATGATCTGCCCCGTGTGGGGCTCCTTCTCCCATGTATCGGTCTTGATGGGGTCACCGTCGGGATGGGTGATGAGCATGAGGCTCCTGCTCCCACCTGAGCCTTTGTAGACGCCTATCACATGCGTCCTCTCAGTCATATCTATGGCCTCTTCGACCGCGAACTCCTTTCTCAACTGGACGTTAACTGGCAGCAGTTTCTTTATGTGAACCTCACAGCCAAGCTCCTCAAGCCTGTCTGCGATCCTCTGCTGGAAAGCCTCCTCACCCTCAGGGTAAAACCTGACCAGGTCTCCGAGTCTTTCAATTGATTTCTCCCTGTTTTCATCGATTATCCTGTCTATATTCTCAAACATTGCCGCCACCGATTGAGGATAAACCAGACTGAACGGATATAAATCATCACTAACAGGAAATTTCTCTCAAGGTTTTCGAGTTCTTTCGGGTTAGGGTAAGCTGAACCTGCCCCGGTACTCCGATGCGGGATACTTTATCTCGTTCTTGGCTAGCTTCGAGGCAATCGCGGCTGGAAGATCGATGCCCAGATCATTGCTCAGGAACACGAGGTAGATGAGGACATCCGCAACCTCCTCCCGTATCCTCTCCATCCGCTCCTGGTCAGCTTTGACATCCTCATGGGACTCATGCTGCCTCCAAAGGAAAAGCTCCAAGAGCTCCCCCGCCTCGATGCTCAAGGCCGTAGCCAACTCCTTGGGGAGGTGAAACTGCTCCCATTCCCGTTCACGCCTGAACTCAAGGAGCCTCGGCAGCATTGACTCGATTGTCTCTCCGCTCATGAATAGAGAAAGATGTTCAGGGGTTTATAACTCGGCTCCTAGACCCATGTGGATACGTAGCTGAACGCGCGCGCAATCGCCTCGATTAGCCGCCCCGGGTTGTAGACAGGCATCTGTATCAAAAGTAAATGAATGGGGTCCCGTTTTAACGGTGATGGAATAAAAAGTTGTTAAGCTCCGGTAGCCTGACCAGGTTTAGGGTAGTACGGCGCCGAGGCTGGGACGTTGAATACCCTGGAGCCCATCTCCCTGTCGATCATCAGCTTGCCCCTGCCGTCTTCCCCGACGATCTCAAGCTGCTGCACTGCCTCCCCTACGTTTGCCTCCTCCTCGACCTGCTCCTCTACGAACCACTGGAGCATGTTATGGGTGGCGTTGTCGTTTAGCTCACGGGCTACCTTCACCATGTGGTTGATCCTGCCAGTGATGTGCACCTCGTGCTCAAGGGCATCCTTGAACACGGCCAGTGGGCTCTCCCAGCTTGACGGCGGCTTCTGTATGGCCTCAAGCTCCACCTTCTCGCCCCTCTCAAGGATATAGTTAAGGAAGATGTCGGCGTGTATCTTCTCCTCTCGTGCCTGCACCTGCATCCAAGTGGCCATCCCCTTGAATCCGTTTGACTCCAGGTCAGCGGCCATGGCCAGGTAGATGTAGCCGCTGTATGTCTCCTCCTGTATCTGCTGGTTGATTTCCTTCAGCATTTTTGGGTCCATAAATATCAAAAACTGCTAGGAAAGCGCGGCTATTAACGGTTACATCAAGGAAAAAGGGTTACTTGCGGGGAACCACGAGGGTGATCATCTCGTCGTTCCTCACGGGAGCGCCACCAGATTCATCATAGTACCTTCGCAAGTCCTCGACTCCCTTCCTCAGGCCCTCCTCCGTGATGGGCCTGAACATGCTCCACAGCTTCTTGGTGGCGATCTCGATGAACTCCTCGACGGTCTGGTATCTTTCCTCTGTGTACTCGTGGAACTCCACGTCACTGAACCCCGCGTTCTTGAAGTAGGCAGTGAACTCCTCGTCGCTTGGGTAAACGTCCAGCTGGTTCTGCTTGATCTCGGGGAAGTACTTGAAGACCACCTTATCATGGAGCTGCCTATGACCTATCGTCCTGATGACAACTGTCCCATCGACCTTGAGCGCCCTGCCGCACTCGTCCGCCGTGCCCTGTTTGTCCTGTATGTGGTGCCAGACCTGGCTGCTGAAAATGCAGTCCAAGAGACCTTCTCTAACCGGTAACCACTCCCCGATCCCGTTGAACCAGTGGACGTCCCTGGATTTCTCACGTGCCTGCCCCAGCATACCCACCGCGGGGTCCATGCCGCACATCAACGCGTCCGACTCCCTCCCTATGGCTACCGTGTAGAGCCCTGTGCCGCACCCCAGGTCAAGTACAAGGTCCTCCTCCTCAAGGTTCGCGAGCCGCCTGGTCTCGTTTCCCCACAGCTCAAGGTCCTCACCCCTGCGCCCCTTGTCGTACTCTGAGGCGATCCTGCTGAACTCTTTGCCTGATCTCCTGCTATAGTCGCGGCTCATGGTGCATGATATGGGTTTCTGGGAGATAAAATAACCTAGCCGATGAGCTGGTTGTACTTGGCCGCGTCGATGTTCCTGCTCGTGACCACCAGCACCACCTTTTCTCCCCTGGCCTGAACCTTTTCAGTCATCAAGGCAGCCAGTCCAACCGATGACGCGGCCTCCACCATCAACTGCTCCCCCCGCTGGAAGGCCCTCATGGCCTCGATTATCTCAGAGTCCTCCACCAGGTGGGTCTCGTCAACCGTCTTGCTGCATATCTGGAAGGGCAGGCTACCGAACCCGCCCAGCAGTCCATCTGCGATGCTTTCCTTGATCTCTATCTCCTCGTGAGCTACTCCATCCCTGAGGGAGGTATAGGCTCCTGGAGCAGCGGATGGCTCCACGCCAACAATCCTGACGGTATCAGAGATGGTCTTGGCGGCCACGGATATTCCCGAGATCAATCCGCCTCCGCCGATTGGTACTATGATTGCATCCACATCTGGGAGGTCCTCCATGACCTCTAGGCCGATGGTTCCCTGCCCCGCTATCACCTTGGGGTCACCGTGGCTGTGGACGAAGGTCGCGTCGTTCTCCTCGGTGTACCTCCTCGCCTCCGTGTATGCCTCGAAGAAGCTGTCGCCGTGGTAGACCAGTTCAGGTCCCCACTGCAGTATCTTCTTGACCTTAGATGGGTCTGCGTTCTCGGGGACGTATATCCTGGTGGGGGGTTTGCCGAACAAGGTAGACGCGTATGCAACGGCGAGGGCGTGGTTGCCGCTTGAGGCGGTTACCAATCCCTTGTTCTTCTCCTCCTCTGTCAGGGAGGAGACATGGCTTATAGCGCCCCGGACCTTGAAGCAGCCGCATTTCTGCCAGCACTCGGGCTTGACGTAGATCTTGCTTCCCGTCAGCTTGCTCAGCGAGTCGCTGTGGAACAGGGGAGTCCTGTGGATGTACTGTTTGATCCTGTTTCGGGCGGACCATATCTCGCTGGCGTCGAAAACGTCTCCGAGGTCGAGCTTCATGGATATAATTGGTCAGTTGAATAAATCAGCTTTACTGCAGATTGACGGGTTTTACGGCGGGAGCAAAGTTTAATAT
>JABXKY010000021.1 GCA_013619005.1 Candidatus Bathyarchaeota archaeon
ATAATAAGGAAATCATATAAAACTATTGCGTATAAATAACAAGTAATCGATTATAAAACACAAGATATTATGATAATTGTTAAACTTCACATATTTATAGCATCATCTGGGCTTGATTAGGGGGAAATGGAAAACCATGTTTTCCGTGGAAACCAAGAAAAATCTATTTTTGGTCTAATTCCTCCAAAACCAGTCTTCTTACATCGTTCGCTGTCGCCCTCGCCCTGATACGCCTCAGCACCTGGCCGATGAGGTACTCAGCGGCCTTCGATTTACCGTCCCTGTAATCCCCCACAGCCTGAGGGAACTCCTCCACCACGCTAACCACGACCTCCCTGAGCTCGTCCTCGCCCAGGAGACCCAGGTTCTTCTCCTCGACTATCTCCTTGGGCGATTTACCGGTCTTCACGTAGTCCTTGATGAGCTCCTTGGCTAGACGCTCGCTGATGGTGCCGTCCCTGATGAGACCCAGGATCTCCACATAGGTCTCGGGGGTAACCTTGCTCTCCCTGAGGCTCATTCCCTCATAGTTTAGGCTCTTGAGGAGGTACGTGACAAGCCAGTTGCAGACCTCCCTCTGGTCATCGTGGAGCCCGCAGCTCTCTTCGAAGAACTCGCTCATCTGGAGCCCCGTGTGGACTATGATGCTGGCCTGGAACCTGGGTATCCCGTACTGGGCCTCAAGCCTGTTGATTCTCTGATCGGGCAGTTCAGGGATAGAAGTCTTCATCCTGCCTATCCAGTCCTCTGTGAGGTTGATCTTCACAAGGTCCGGCTCGGCTATGTAACCGTAGTCCTCCTCTTCCTCCTTGAGCCGGAGGGTGCTGGTGATACCTGACCCAGCGTCGAAGTGCCGGGTCTCCCTGACAACGGCCACGCCCATGTTCATGGCGCTCTTCTGCCTGATGACCTCGTAGTTCAGCGCCTTCTCGACGTTCCTGAACCCCGTGATGTTCTTGACCTCGACCCGGTTGCCCCCTTCGATGCTGACGTTGGCGTCAACCCTCAGCACCCCCTCCCCTGTGGGGTCATAGACTCCCAGATGGTCCAGTATGAGGCTCAGTTTCTCAAGGAACGCCCTTGCCTCCTCCGTGGACTCGATGTCCGGGTCGGTCACTATCTCCACCAGCGGCATGCCGGCCCTGTTGTAGTCGATGAGGGTCTCACGGGCGTTGGTGATGCCACCTCCGACGTGGGTCAGTTTGGCGGGGTCCTCCTCAAGGTGGACCCTGGTTATTCCTATCCTGTGGTCGCCCACCAGTAGGTACCCCCTCGACGAGAGGGGCACCTCGTACTGGGTGATCTGGAAGTTCTTGGACATGTCAGGGTAGAAATAGTTCTTCCTGCTGAACCTGATCTCTGGCTCTATGGTGCTCTCAAGAGCCAGTGCTATGGTCATACCGTAGTCCACGGCCTTCCTGTTGAGCTTTGGTTTGCTTCCAGGGTACCCGAGGCATATGGGGCAGACCTCGGTGTTCGGCTCCTTGTCGTCTATATCGGTTGTGCACGAACAGAACAGCTTGCTCCTGGTATTGAGGTGTACATGAATCTCCAAACCTATTGTTGCCTTCAAGCCTGCTCCACCCCCTGCGCAGCTTCCAGTGCCTTGACCTCGTTGAGATGGTCAGCCATCAGGTGGAGACCGACGGGCATACCATCACTCTCTCCGCATGGAACCGTCACCATGGGCACCCCCGCTAGGTTGGGGGCAACAGTGAGTATGTCCATCATGTAATGCTGGATGGGCTCAAGCATGGCTATCTCATCGAACCTTGGGGCCACCACCGGCATCGTAGGAGCTGCCAGGACATCGACCGTCTTGAACGCCTTCTTAAAGTCCTCGATGACCCTGGTCCTCACCTTTAACGCCTTGAGGTAGTAGGCATCCCTGTACCCAGCCATCCTTGTGAAGGTGCCCAGCATTACGCGCCTCTTGGCCTCATCGCCCATGCCCTCGGTGCGTACCTTGCTGAAGTACTGATTGAAATCGCCCTCGATGGGCTTCTGCAGGCCATACCGCAGCCCGCTGAACTTTGCCAGGTTTGTGCTGGCCTCCGCCATGGCGATGATATAGTAGCTACTGAGGCTGTACTTTGTGTGGGGAAGGCTAACCTCCGAGATTGAAGCCCCCTTGGACTCAAGCTTCTTTATCGCCGTCCATACCTGCTCCTCGACCTTGGGATCAACCCCCTCGCCGAGGTACTCCTGGGGGACTCCTATCCTCATGCCTTCAACCGAGTCCATCCGCGTATAATCAGGCACAGGGGCCTTCAGCACGGTGCTGTCGTACTCGTCCTGTCCGCTGATGACGCCCAGGAACATGGCGGCCTCGCTGACCGTCTTGGCCATGACCCCAATCTTGTCAAGGCTGTTGGCGTAATCGATCAACCCCCAGCGGCTTACCCTGCCGTAAGTGGGCGTGATCCCTACTACCCCGCACCATGACGCGGGGCAGCTGATGCTCCCCCCGGTGCTCTCTGATATGGCCACGTGCGGGAAATCAGCTACAGCGGTCAGGCACGCCGCTCCCCCGCTGCTCCCACCTGTGCTCCTCTCGGGGTCATGGGGGTTCAGCGGGATCTTGTATGGCGTGTTGACGTTGAATGTGCCGAACCCGAACTCGTCCTGGGTCGTCTTCCCGATGATGAAGGCGCCCTCTTCGCGGCTCTTCGCCACGACGGTGGCATCAAACGGGGGCACATAGCCCTCCAAGATCCTGCTACCTGCCTTTGACTCCACCCCGTTGACGCAGACGTTGTCCTTGACAGAGACGGCGTAGCCCCTGAGCAGCCCCTCGCCGTGGGATTCCCCCTCGGCATAGGCGTTCATGAAGCGGTACCTGTCGTCCAGCTCCCTGACCCTGTCCATGAGGCTCACTTGATCCTCGGCCCCCTGATGCTCCTTCCCTCGGCGTCGACCACGTTGGCGAGTGGGTCCCACTCCCATTTCTCTGGCTCGTCTTCCCTTAGAGCGTCCTCTAGCTCGATTGGATGGTAGCTGGGCTCAACTCCCTCCGTGTCAACTTGGTCAAGTTCCTTGAAGGCGTCGAGTATCACTGATAACTGCTGAGCGTACCTGCCTGTCTCTTCCGGCGTTAAATTTAATCGGGCGGCCTTGGCGAGTCGTTCCACCAGTTCCCTGGTGACGGCTGTCTCAGCCAAAAGTGACGCCCCCCGTTTTAGAAGAAATACTAGTATGTCTCAGAAGCGAAGCCGTGGATCGTATTAAAACATTCACCCAACAAATTTTCACTCCGATACCCACCAAACGTGGAGGAGTTTATTTAAGGGTTCCTTCCAGATTCAATAGAATCGATATGGAAACCGATGAGCTGAGGGCGTGCAAGGACGCCGCGGACCTGCTTGAGAATTACAGGAGCTTCAGCCCCATGGTCGGGGATGCTATCACCGCGTTCAAGAGGATAGGCGAGTGTATCGAGGACCCCACTCAGGAGAAGGTAACCGAGGCAAAGGATTTGATTGATCAACTCACGACTGGAATCGGTCCGTATCAGGGATACGTGCCATCGGTGGCAGTCGCGCTGGAAAAGCTCACGAAATGGTCCGAGTCAGCCTAGTTTCACGCGCCTCCCCTGCACAGTTTTCGTAGTCCCTCTTTTTAGTACTCGCCACATTAATTGATGCCATGGGGGAGTCACCGAGACACCTTTTCCTCAAGCAGGTGGGAAAGCTCTGGCTGTTCAACCAGATGTGCCACATGGTGGACACCGAGGTCAAGCTGAACCAGCTGGGGCTTCACCGATACCTTGAGCTGGACAACAAGAAGGTCATCGACGTCGTGGGCGTCGGCCTCAAGTACTTCCCGTGGAGAAAACGGAAGACCCAGGACGAGGAGTACGACGACTTTGAGCTCTATAAGCCGGACCAGTATGACATCGGATACAACGTTCTCCGCGGCATCGAGGTCAAGGTGAGCAGGAGTGACTTCAAGAACGGGTTCATCTGCACCAGCTCCAACTACAACTACGTTCTGGCGCCCACCAAGCTGGTCTCGCCCAGCATCGTGCCAAAGGGGGTGGGCCTCATCGAGTTCAACAGGTACAAGTTCAACGTAGAGGAGAACCAGGAGGAGAACCCCAACGGTAGGCCGTTTAAACTGGAGGGCGTGCGGGTCCTCAAGAGGGCCCAGTATAGGCACATTCCCCAGTTCCACATCGACCACGTCATCTCATTGATCGCACAGAGGAACCTGGCAAGTAAGGAGGATAGCCTTAGAGAAGTTTTACTGGGGATGGATAACCGCGAGCTAGTCTATGCCTAGTCGTGGAGAAGGCTCTCGATTCCCCTGAGCCTGTTACGGAGTGTGACCTCGGTTGTACCCGCGGCCTCCGCGATATCCTTCTGGATACGTTTATCGTTGGTGTCGATGCTTGCCTTGTACAGGGCGGCTGCGGCCAGTCCCCGTGGGTCTTTTCCTGTTAGTCCTCGTCTTTTCTGTGCCTTTCTAAGTAGCTCGATGGCGTATTGCTCTGTCTCTGTGTTGAGGTTTAGCTTTGATGCGATGCCTGGCACGAACTTTATGGGTCCGTCCACTGGCATGCGTAGGTGGAGTTCCTTGATTAGTAGCCTGTATGTGCGCGCCACTTCTGCGTGGTTC
>JABXKY010000238.1 GCA_013619005.1 Candidatus Bathyarchaeota archaeon
CGTTGCTCCCCGGATCCGACGAGCGTCGCGTCGAAGCTCAGCTCGATCATCGGGTAGTCGTAGACCATCCCGAGGATGTCGAAGAAGTACTCGCTTCCGAAGTAGTTCGCAGCGAAGTTGAAGATGGCGATGTAGAGGTTCGCTTTGAACCAATAGGTTTGATACCAGCGCTTCCACCAGGTCCCTGATGGAGTGGTTCTCGGGGACGATGTCCACCTTGAAGCCCAGTTCCTCTATCGCCACCTTGGCCCTGGGTCCTATCGCAGCCACAATTGTCCTTCCCAGGCCCTCATGGAGCTGCCTGAGCATCTTCTCCTTCTCTGCGATCTCTGTTAGGTTTTTTGCGGTTGACGCGCTGGTGAACGTCACTGCATCTACCTTGCCCGCGGCCAGGTCCTCGATGAGCTGTACTGCCCTGGACCTGTCCGCCGGTGGTCTGGATATGTAGGCCGTGACCTCGGTGACCTGGGCTCCTCTCGCCTTGAGGGAGTCCCCCAGCTCGCTGTTGGCCATGCTTGATCTCGGGAGTCCAATGTGGAGTCCCTTCAGTTCGCCTCCGAGGGCGTCCAGTACGCCGTCGGTGCTCTGGATTCTCGCGACCACGCCGTTATTGACGCCGCGGTCGACTAGTTCTTTCTGAGTCCTCGTCCCGATGACGAGTACCATGGATGCGTTTATGCCTTCAAGGAGATGCTCCAGCTTTTCCGTCCGCTGGGCCTCCTCGAAAAGGCATCTCACGCTGTTTACGCTTAGAAAAACGAGTTGATCAAAGCTCCCTGAGGCGGTTTTATCGATGAACTCACCCAGTTCTCCGCCCTCTGGTGCCGTGATCTCTATCATGGGGGCCACGTACGGCGTTCCACCCATGTTTTCCACTATCTCTACCATCTCCCCGCATTGATGCTCTGGCCTGGTAACGGCCACGGTCTTCCCTGCAAGGGGTCCGGCGGAGTTACTCAAACCAGTTGAGCTCCTCTCTGAGGGTCACAACCTCGCCGATGATGGTGATGGCGGGTGGCTTGATTCCTGCGTTGTACGTTTTCACGTGGATGTCCTTGATGGTACCCACCACCGTCTTCTGATGGGGGGTGGTCCCTTTCTCAATGACCGCGACTGGCGTTGCCGGGTCCTTGCCCCCCTTAATGAGCTTGTCCATGATGACCTGCATGTTTGTTATCCCCATCAGCACGACCAGGGTGTCCACGTTCTTCGCCAGGCTCTCCCAGTCCACGGTTCCCTCTTTTTTTGAGGATGCCTCGTGTCCCGTGATGAAGGCAACCGATGAGGCCATGTGGCGCTGGGTCACTGGGATTCCCGCATATGCGGGGACGGATATCGCCGAGGTGATTCCTGGGACCACCTCGAAGTCAATTCCAGCCGCGTTCAACACCTGACCCTCCTCGCCGCCCCTCCCGAACAGGAAGGGGTCGCCGCCCTTGAGTCTCACAATGGTCCCCCCGTGCTGGGCCTTTTCCACCAGAAGTTTGTTTATCCTCTCCTGTGTGGAGCTTGCCTCCCCCGGATGCTTGCCCACGTAGACCTTCTCGCATTTCTCGGGTACTATGTTCAGTATTCCCTCTGTGACAAGTCTGTCATAGAGTAGCACATCGGCGTTACTCAGGAGCCGATGGGCCTTCACCGTTATCAGTTCCGGGTCCCCGGGACCTGATCCAACCAAGTATACTTTTCCTTTTGATGTCATTGCTTCCACCTCTCGATGAGGCTGGCTCCTCCCTGGCTCAACATGTCCAGGGCCGCCTCGTGTCCGAATCCAACAGAGTCACCGGTTGACCCCTTTCTGGTGTACTGGAACCGGACGCTTCCGTCTGGGGCTAGGACGCTGGATAAGAGCTCCAGCCCCTCGTTGACCTTTACTATGACGCCTACGGGTGTCTTGCATCCACCGCCCACGGTGGTCATGAACGCCCTCTCGGCCAATGTGGCCGCCCAGGCATCCTTGTCTGTAATCTTGCCTAGGACCTCGATGGCCTCCTCGTTGTCGGCCTTGGCCACCACGGCCAGTGCTCCCTGACACGCCGAGGGGGTGAAGTCCTCTAACGTCAGTAGCTCAGAGATTACGTCACCCTTGTCCATCCTGATGAGGCCCGACTCGGCGAGTATGATGGCATCGTACCCACCGTCCTTCATTTTCTGGAGCCTGGTGTCGACGTTACCCCTAATGAGCTGGACGTCCAGGTCTCCCCTTTTGAATAAAATCTGCGCCTTTCTTCTCGGGCTGGCGCTTCCAATCACCGCTCCATTGGGCAGGTCAGCTACGCCCTTGTACTTGACCGAGACCAAAGCGTCCCTGGGGGGTGCCCTTTCCGGCACCGCCGCCACCACCAAGCCCTTAGGGGTCTCCATAGGGAGGTCCTTCATGCTGTGGACCGCAAAACTTGCCTCCCCGCTGAGGACGGCCTCGTCCACTGCCTTGGTGAAGACGCCTTTCTCGTTGATGGCTGAAATTGGTCTGTCCCTGAACCTGTCACCCGATGTGGTGATTATATGGGTCTCCACCTCGACGCCCGGCGTCTTCTCGACCAGGAGCTCCTTGATTATATCAACCTGTATGAGGGCAAGGGGGCTTCCCCTGGTCGCCGCGACTAGTTTCATTTCCTCCGCTCTACTCCTTCAGCCACTTGGCCGCGTCCTTGGCGTGGTAGGTGATGATCATCTCGGCGCCCGCACGCTTTATCGCCGTGAGAATCTCCAGAGCCACCTTTTTCTCGTCGATCCAGCCGTTGGCGGCCGCTGCCTTCACCATGCTGTACTCTCCGCTGACGTTGTAGGCCGCTGTCGGCATCCTGAACGTCTCCCTGACGCTCTGGATCATGTCCAGGTAGGCGAGGGCGGGCTTCACCATAATGATGTCGGCGCCCTCCTGTACATCGAGGGCAGTCTCCCTGATGGCCTCCTCCTTGTTATGGTAGTCCATCTGGTAACCCCTCCTGTCGCCGAAGCTTGGCGCTGACTCCGCTGCGTCCCTGAAAGGTCCGTAGAAGTTTGATGACTGCTTGGCCGAGTACGCCATGATGGGTGTGTTCCCGTAACCCGCCTGGTCCAGTGCGTGCCTGATGGCTCCAACCTGTCCGTCCATCATGCCCGAGGGCGCCACCATGTCGACGCCCGCCTTGGCGTAGGATACCGCCACCCTGCCGTATAGCTCCAGGGTCACGTCGTTGAGTATCTGGTCGTTCTCGACGATGCCGCAGTGACCGTGGCTCATGTACTCGCACAGGCACACGTCACCGATTACCATGAGCTTGTCCCCCAGGTCCTCCTTGATTGCCTTGATTGCCCTCTGGGTGATCCCGTTCTCGTCCAGGGCCGAGGTGGCTACCTCGTCCTTGACGGCCGGGATTCCGAACATCATCGCCGCCGGGATGCCGAGTGCCTCGGTCTCTCTGGCTGCTTCCACTATGTCCTTGAGGGGGTACTGGTACTGACCGGGCATGGATCTGATCTCCTCCGGCTCCTCTATTCCCTCCTTGACGAAGAGGGGGTAGATGAAATCGTTGACGCTCAGGGAGGTCTCCCTGACCATGTCCCGTAGCTTCTGGGTGGCTCTTAGCCTCCGCATCCTAAGTTCTGGGTACTGCATACTGGTCACTTTTTGCTTAATCATCACTGGATTGTGTCTGGCTGGCTGCCTGGATCAGCGTCTCGGCAACTGTTTTTGCCTCCTCGAGTTTCCCCGACTCAAGTTTTCCGTTGATCTCTGAGTCGTTGAGTATCTGGTACAACGTGTCCCTTCGAACCGTGCTGTCATTGATCTTTCCTTTGGCCAGCTCCCTTGCGTGGTGCTGGACCTCAAGGCTCAGGCTGTCGATCTCAGTTACCTCGGCCGAGAGCCTTTCCTTGAGAACCTTTGATATGATGGGGCTCTTGCCGTCGGTGCATATCCCCACCCTGATGCTTCCCCTCTGGAAGACAGCCGGTGAGTAGAAATCGCATATCTCGGGCATATCAACGGCGCAGACTATGACCCTTGACTCCCTGGCCACCTTTGAGACCTGCTGGTTTAGATCCGGGTCGTTTGTGGCCGCGAACACCAGCATGGAGTCCCTGATGTGGTTCCTCAGCTGCGTTGCCTCGTTTCCCAGCCGCTGCTCTACAAGGGTTACTTTGCCCTGGGCACCGAGGTCTCTCAGGGCCTGAGTGAAGGATTCACTTATGATGGTTACCTCGGCTTGTTGACGCATGAGTGATTTTACTTTTCGCTCACCCAGGGTGCCTCCGCCTATCACTATTGTCTTTTTTCCCTCAACTCTTAGATCAATTAACAATTTTATTCGCCAGTTCCTTTTCCAATCCGTACATCTTAGTAAACCCACGAAAATCAGTTATATATCTTACGATCAAAGCGAATTTTTCCCCCTTTTTCACTGAGTTTAGCAAAGCCTAAAAACCGTGGGCTGTTCTTCACCGCTTTTCGTTGCCTGAATGTGGGGTGTTTTAACTACAGTGCGCGCGCGCCAAAGGAGAAGATTCCCATTGGATACGGAAACAGGTACCCGGAAATATATGAGCCAATCGAGACGGCGCTGGGTAAGCCCATGGTGAAGTATCTGGGTGACTA
>JABXKY010000124.1 GCA_013619005.1 Candidatus Bathyarchaeota archaeon
GTCTGATATACAGGGACCCATCCGATATCCCCGTCGATTATTACTCAGAGATCACCGAGTATACGTCAAAACCCATCGCGTTCACCGAAATGGGGTGGTACAGGGAAGACATAACCGGCTGGGAGAGCAGTGTCGAGGAGCAGGTTGAGTTTATTGAGTTCTACTTTAACGCCACGGCTGAGCTAACCGTGGAGTTTGAGACCTGGAGCTTCCTTTTCGACCAAGATACCTTTGTGCCGTTCAAATCAATGGGGCTTCTCCAGATCGGAGAAACTACAAGCGCTGCCCTTGATGCCTGGATCAACCGTTAGGATTTAAACTGCCCCTCCAAAGTGTTGTCTATGCGCGTCTACTTCGCCGGGAGCATAAGGGGCGAAGCCCCTGACAGGGACTGGTTCCAGGAGCTCATCAGGTACATATCCAAGACCGACAAGGTCCTCACCGAGCACAGCTTTGATTTCAGCTACGAGGACGAGATCAAGAAAGACGACAGGGAAATCTGGGAGACTGATATCAACTGGCTACAAAGTGCTGACGCCGTGGTTGGGGAGATTACTGCTCCGAGTCTCGGCGTGGGTTACGAGATAGGCAAAGCAGAGGAGTGGGGCAAGCCCATACTGCTCCTTTACAGAGAGACTCCCGGCAAGAAGACCTCGGCGATGCTCAACGGCAGCAGGTTCAACGAGTTAATCACTTACAATGAAAAAAACGAGGCCCATCAGGCCATCGACGTGTTCCTCGCCAAGGTTAGAGCTGAATACCTAGAGCCTTGAGCTCGGCCTCGGCTATCAGGTGTACCCCGCCGGTCCAGTTTCCCTTCTCACGGAGCTCCTTGTAGAGTTCAACCGCTTTCTCTTCCTCTCCCTCGGCGAGGTACATGTTGGCGATGGCTTGGGCTGGCACCATGAACGATGCGCCACCCTTTGCCCTGTACTTGTCCAGCAACTCGTCGGGAGTCGTGTAGCCTTTGTACATGAGCAACGTGTCATAGTAGGCCCCCACCTCTACAAGCTTCATATCGGGCTCGATCTTCTCAAGGAGCTTGTCGGCCTCAGCCTTCTTGCCAAGCCTCAGTAGCACCATGTATAGCCAGTGGCTCGTGGAGACCTCGCTCTCGAATACATCAATGGCGTCCATGCACTTCCTGTACGCCGCCTCTGCCTTCTCGTGGTCCAAGGCGGCCACATATGTGAACCCTTGGTGGTAGTAGACGTTCCAGTTGAAGCTGGAGATCCCCAACTTGTCGGGGTTGGGACCGCTTGCGTAAACCTCGGGTATATCCTCTTTTCCCTCGATGAGCTCCGCCGCTTTCAGGAAGTCTGCGATGGCCAGGTCAAGCCTCCTCAGCAACGCGAACCTGTGCCCCCTGAACCTGTAGAACTGGGGGTTGTCGGGCCACTTCTCGATGCCGACGCTGTAGAGCCCAGTTGACTCCATAAAGTTGCCAAGGATCTCGGTCTTCCTGGCGAACCACAGGAGCTTCTCGGGGTCATCGGGGTTGGCGGCGTAGTCCTCCTTCGCTTCCATGTAATCATTGTTGAGTTCCTTGATCTTTGCCTCGTATGCCACTGGTTCCTCGGGCAGCCATAGCATGATGGGGCTCTTGTAGAGGGGCTCCCCGTATAGGCTGTAGGTCTCGGGTTGTTTTGGGGTAGTCATTGCGTTTTCTCCCGTATGCCTAGTATGTAACCGATATTTGAGTCCGGGTCAGTCCTCGTCTCGATCCTGCCTGGCAGGGCAGCCAAGATTGGGTTCACGCCTGGCCCGTGGCCCGCGAAATCGCTCCAGCCATGGACTATGACTCCTATGGTGACGGAGCCCTCGTATCTGCCCCTCCCCCAGGCGTCGTAGTGGTTGTGGATGGCGATGATGTCCCCGAGCCTCAACTCCGCTAGGTTGAACTCGTCGTTGGTCTCAGGGCAGGTGGACTGGATATCATAGTCCACGGTCTCCACGTTTGGGTCGTAGCCTATACCCGCTCCCAGGATGTAACCAGGCAGTTCCGTGACAACTGGGACCACCATCTTGCCATCTTTGACCTCTATACCGATCTTCTCAAGGAACTCGGGGCTGCACTTGTTCACCTTCACGTCCTCGAAACCCTCAATCACGAGGCCAACACCCTTGGATCGGATGAGAACCCGGTCATCGAGGGTCAGCTTATCCTTGACATCGTCTGGGAACCACACAAGGTCATCGGCTCCTGCGTGTCTTCCTATGAAGACTCCCTTTGAGCCCTTGGCGTCCCCCGAGACAACCTTAGCTTGGTTACCGATGCACGCCAGTGATGCTAAAGCACAATCGCTGGCGTTTTCTTTATCCCTTCCCTGAATAGTAACATCCGGCTCAACGTGGTCGGCGTCGGCCCACTTGTACACAGGGTCACCGATTGTGGCTGTGTAGTTGATGCTGGCGGTGCCTATGCTGTTCTTGGGCTTGCCGTTCCACGTGACGCTGAACCCGCGTCCGCTTGCCGGCTGCACGACGCCCTCAACGGCGGTCTCGATGAGCCTGTCCTTGTTGGTCTTGAGCATTACTCCAGCTCCAGTATGTTCTTCAGGTTGGCGTCCTTGGACTCGACGGGGTCAAGTTTTCCCTCTAGGTTGCTGAGGATGGTGGTTACCCCGATTCCCTGCCCGCTTATCTCGCTGGGGCCGCTACAGATGATGCCAATTGTAGTCGCCCCCCTGTAGTAGTGGCGCCCGTAGTTACAGCTCACGTCCCTCAACGCGACGATGTCCCCGAACCTGAGCCCGTCCAGGCCATACTCCTTGATGTCAGGCGGGTAGCATGTCTGGATATCAATGTGGCTGCTGTGGGCCTGGGTACCGTAACCTGCCCCAACAATCTTTGCGGGGACCTCCAAGGCGACGGGTACCTTGAGCTTTCCCTTCACATCCTCGATGCCCATACCCTCTATGAGCTCAGGGCTACTACTGTGCACCATCACGTCGTCGTACCCGTTGATCTTCAGCCCGATGCACCTGGCCTTCACCTTGAGTTTGTCATCGATGTTCAAGTTGTCAAGAGTGCCGTCGTTGAAGTGTACCAGCACGTGTTGGGCGTTACCAGGGAGCCTGTACCCGTGTTTACCGATGATGGTGCCGTAGTCCCCCTTGGCGTCTCCGCTGGTGACCTGTACCGTGTTCCCCACTCCCGTCTTCTGCCTGTAACCGTTCTTCTGTCCATCATTACCCACACCATCTGTTGAGACCCCTGGCTCTGCCCTGTCCCCGTTGGCCCATCCGAAGACCTCCATACCCGTCTTGAGGTTGTAGTTGATGCCGCCGATGCCGATACACATCTTGGCCCTTCCATCCCAGGTCGCCTGGTATGTCCTGACGACCTGCGCCGGGACAACCTGGCCCTGGAACGCGAGGGTCAGCAGTTTGTCCTTGTTGGTTTTAATCATGCAGAAACCAAAGCTTATCGGGCTAATAACACCAGCGGGGGCTAGGTTATATACGGATTCGGTGACGAGGATACGGATACTCTTGTCAGCGCTCGTGGAAAGGCATGTACAGGCATACGGCGGAGAGCCGAGGGTCTTCAAGGCCCCAGGCAGGGTGAACCTCATCGGCGAGCACACCGATTATAACGATGGATTCGTGTTACCCACGCCCATTGACAGGTACCTCTGGGTCACCATCAGTCCCCGAGAGGACGAGACGGTAAGCCTTCAAGCCATGGACTTTGATGAGCGGACCGAGCACAGGTTGTCCTCGATCAGGTACGATAAGAAACACCTCTGGGCCAACTATGTCCTAGGAGTGGCGCACTCACTGATAGCCCGAGGATACACTCTGGGCGGCTTCGATATGAGCATCCACGGCGACGTCCCCCTCGGCGCGGGGCTCAGCAGCAGCGCTGCCCTTGAGACCGCGGTGGTTCGAGCCCTCAATGATACCTTCAGCCTAGGGATTGACCCCGTGGAGATGGCATACATCGGGAAGCAATGCGAGAACGAGTTCGTGGGCGTACAGTCTGGCATCATGGATCAGTTCGTCAGCGGCCTCGGCGAGTACGGCAAGGCCCTCTTCGTGGATTGCAGAACCAACGAGCACAGCCTTCATGACCTTGACCCGGAATACAGCGTAGTCATCCTCAACACCATGGTATCTAGGGAGGTGGCCAACTCCGAGTACAATCTAAGGAAATCTCAATGTGATGAGGCGACCAACATCATTCAGAAGGAGCACCCCGATATCAAGGCACTTCGGGACGTGGACGAGGAGATGCTTCTAGGCTCCTGGGCGGAGTTACCTGATTTGATTGCCAGAAGGGCTCGACACGTGGTCACGGAGAACAGGCGGGTGCTTGATGCGCTAGAGATGCTCTCCGAGGGCGACATGAACGGGTTCGGGGACCTCATGTACGACAGCCATGACAGTCTCCGCCACGACTACGAGGTCTCGTGTATGGAGCTGGATGTTCTTGTGGACTCGACCCTGTACCTGAAAGGGGTCCTGGGAGCAAGGATGACCGGGGCGGGCTTCGGGGGCTGCACCGTGAACCTGGTGGAGAAAGGCTACGTGGACGAGTTCATAGATACTGTGTCAAAGAG
>JABXKY010000196.1 GCA_013619005.1 Candidatus Bathyarchaeota archaeon
GATGTGTATAAGAGACAGTGGTTACATGGTTAAGGAAGGAGCCATCGACGTTGAATCGGTTTATGATCATTCTGCTGGGAGAATTATGTGGATGTGGGACAAGTTTGGGTCAATAATTATCAGAGACAGGGAGATTCTCTCGGCTGGTTTCATGTTTAAGTGGTGGGAGTACCTTGCAGGGGAAATAAGAAAAGAAGCAGACAAGAGAGGAGAACTACTCAATTATCCTGAAACATTTTCAACTACACCAAACCAATAACCCAGTCCATAATTGTATGCGCGCGCATCAACCCGATTTAGGTCAAACCTACCCTACAATTCTACGCGGTGTTGGCCTCGAACCCCACTACCTACAGGTATCACCATCTCTCACCGAGTCAGATACTATCCCACCAAAAAATATTTTTTCCAAATTCACGGCCGACTGTTACCGGTAACCCATCGATCAAAAAAAGTCACCAAGTAACAACCCACAGGTGCCAATAAAGACGCCCCAGACCTGCCTAACCCTAAATACACGGCGCACATTGATCGATTGAACAGTTATGCGCGACAAGGTCAAGGTGGCGGTGGCCCAGATCAGCCCCGTCTTCATGGATAAGGAGGCAACCATAGACGTGACCTGCAAGGCCATAGAGGAGGCAGGCAGGAACGGCGCCGAGCTCATCGTCTTCAGCGAGACCCACATCCCCGGCTACCCGTACTGGAGGGGCACCAACCCCATCAGCAAGTGGAGCGACAACCAAATCGAGTACATGAAGAACGCCATCAGCATCCCCGGACCCGAGACAGAGGTCCTCGGCGACGCCTCCCGGAGCGCCGAGATCATCTCTGTGGTGGGAGCCACAGAGCTCAGCGACATCAAGGGAAGCAACACCCTGTACAACAGCATCGCCCTCTTCGGAAAAGACGGCTCACTCCTGGGGAGACACAGGAAACTCATGCCAACCCACGGGGAGAGAACCGTCTGGGGAACAGGCGGACGCGAGGACATCACCGTCTTCGACACCGACATCGGGACCGTGGGGGGATTGATCTGCTACGAGCACCACATGACCCTCCTCAAGGCAGCCATGGCGTACCTTGGCGAGGAGATCCACTGCGCACTGTGGGACGGCTACTGGGTCATGGACTGGCACCCCGGCAAGAAGCGCAGGTTCAGGAAAGGCGACGACCACCACCTCTGCGACATCGAGTACGCAAGCAAGGAGTACGCCATCGAGACCCAGAGCTTCGTGCTCTCGGCCTGCCAGTACATCCCCGACGACATGATGCCCGAGGACACACAGGACTTCAACATCGCCTCAGGAGGCTCCAGCATCATCAACCCGGCGGGGGTCTACATCGTGGAACCCGTGTTCGACAAGGAAACCATCCTCTACGCGGAACTAAACCAGGATGACAGACGCCACACCAAGGCGTACATCGATGCCCTGGGGCACTATGCTCGCTGGGACGTGCTGCGCCTTGATATCAGAGGAGAGCCCAACAGGCCGTTCCCCGAGGCCCCTGATATCCCCAACAGAAAGATCCGTGAGGTGGCTGAGAAGCACGGCGTCGACGCGGATAAACTTGAGAAGATGCTCAGGGACCTGGAGTAGCCCCGTTAGGGTCCTTCAACGAGAAGGCAAGCGCCGAGGCGATGGCCATCCCCGCGGCGAGGACCAGTAAGGTCGTGTAATAGTCACCCGTCCGATCCACGATCCAGCCCCCGAGTAGGGGGAAAAGACCTCCCCCGATGCCGCCCGCCAACGTGACCAAGCCGAACAAAGTCGTGTTATGAGCCGGGCCGAAGTAATCCGTCACGATGGCCGCGTACTGCTCAGGGGCACCGCCATAGCTTAGCCCGTACAACACAGCCCAACCGTACAGCATCGTAAGGTTGGCCGGGATCAAAGTCGAGACCCCAAAGGCGAGAGCAATCAAACCCGTTGTGACCACGATGGTCCTCTTCCTTCCGAACCTGTCGCTGAAGAAACCGAACAGGATGCTCCCCATGGCGCTCATGATACCTATGACACCGAACGCCCCGCTAGCTTGAATCGGGGAGATACCTATGTTGATCATGTGGGGGACCACGAAGGTCATCATGCTGATGATGCCCCCGGTTGTGAAAAAGTAGCTTACCGCGAGAATCCTGAACGTCCAGTCAGTCGAAGCCCTCTTAGGCGTCCAGTCCTCGGACAACGCGCCATCCTGCAGTTCATTCAGGGGTCTATCGGCTCCGTCGGGGTAGAGCCCAAGCTCCTCGGGGTCCTCCCTAAGGAACAGGTACCCGATGAGGCTGGTGGTGCATATCACCAGCGCCCCCAAGAAAAGCATGCTGGGTCTCCACCCCCAACTCGGGATGAGTTTGGCTACCTGGGGAATTATCAAGGCCTGCCCGGCGGAGACTCCCACGCTGCTCCAACCAACGGTGCTTCCCCTCTTCTTGTGGAAAAACTTGCTCAGGACCATCGTGGGCACTATGTATAGCGCCGCTGAGCCCATGGCGGCTATCACACCCCAGACCAAGTATAGCTGCCAGAGCGCCTGTATCTGGGAAAGTAATACACCTCCGCCACCAAGCAATAGACCTCCCATCAACACGGTCTTCCTCACACCTATTTTTCGAGCCAGCTGCCCCACGAGAGGGGCGCTGACGGCGTAGACCCAGAAGAAGATGGTTACTCCGCTGGCGGTCTGGACGTTGGTCCACCCGAACTCGTTACGGATGGGCTCGAAGAAGATGCCCACACTGTACCTTAGCCCGTACATGAACATGTAGATGAAGAACGTGATACCGAAGATTACCCATCCATAGTAGAATGGTAGCCGTTTTTCCCAGCGCTCGCTCATACCAAACAGCGACGGGTCATGTACTTAAAAAGTCGAGCATACACGGAAGAATAATCAATTAATATCCCCGGTCAAGGAGGTTTATTCAATGACTTTAGAGTCCGTAAAACTAGGCGTCAAACAGGCCATACAGTCAAAGGCGCTGGATGAGACGAGGGAGATACTTGTAAAGCTCCCAGAGAGCTACCACGGGACCGAGAACAGGTACCCCGTCCTCTACATGCTGGACGCCAACTACACCCCTTTCCTAGCCAACGACCTGTTCACCGTCGAGTACATGAGGTTTGTCAGGAAGGTTCCCGAGTTCATCATAGTCGGAGTCTACAACACTGACAGGGAACGCGACATGCTACCAGTTAAGATAAAGGACCGGGGAGGAGGAGGGGCAGACAAGTTCCTAAGGTTCATCAAAAAGGAGCTGCAGCCCCTCATCAACGAGAACTACAGGACATCTGGTTACAACATGCTCCACGGAGCCAGCAACGCAGGGCTCTTCGGGCTATACGCCCTGTTCAGAAACCCATCTCTCTTCGACAACGTGATAGCCCCAAGCCCCATGATCGGATATTGCCCCGAACTCATCCACGAGCTGGCCTTGAAGAGCTTCAAGAAACACTCCTTCAGCAACAAGCTGTACATGATATACGGAGCCGAAGACTACAGCCAGGTAACGGAGTACGTCCCCAAATTCACGGAAATGCTCAAGGAAAACGCACCGGAGGGTCTCAGATACAAGGTGAAATACATCCAAGACGAGGGCCACGTCCCGTTCACTAGCCTCTACGATGGCCTCGGCTGGATATTTGAAAAAGCCTGACCTACCGGCTCTGGCTCCTCAGGACCTCGAAGGCCTTTGAGGCGTCCTCCTCGTTCACGATGAGGCTTATCTCACCGGGGCTGAAGAAGGCGTTAACAAGGTGAACCCCGTGCCTGAACAATAGGTCCGTTAACAACGCGACCCTGTCGTACCTGGAAGTCTCATACCCCAGAGTCACGTTGAGTTCAGAGTAACCCTCCCGGACGACTGGGTTGTACTGCCAGATGTCCTGCATAAACTCGGTCATGACCTCGCTTGTGGCAATGACCTTGAGGCTACCCTGGTACTGGTGGATCTTGATGTTGAGCCCCTTCTTCTGTAACGCGGACAGCTGTTCCACCAAATCTGCTTGATCAGATGGCCCAGTAGGTATCGTCACGTCAATAATATCGGTCACTAGGTTGAACCGTGACCCAGCCAGGGCGCTCTCCTGATGCCTAGGCTCCTGCTTGCTTGCCTCCCTACTGAACCGCATGATGGCGGTCACGATAGTATTGGGGTCCACCTCGTCACCAGACATCTCCCGAACCTGGTCCTGGATGTACCGGGCCACCGCGCTGTAGTTTATTACCTGCATGCGGAGCCCCCTGTAGAGGTATGGGTTCTGTGTGATGATGACCCTGACTGATTCCTGTACCGAGTTCCGTCTGCTTGACATCAGTCTTCAATAAAAACTGCATTATATAAGAATTTATGACATGTGGTTAGAAATCATGGATAACAACGGGTTCCTGTATGAAATCCAATAAATATGTCAGATATATGACAAATTGACATAATATTTATAAGGAGTCCAATCCAAAAGACCCCGTAGAGAAAAATGACATGGAATATTGACGACGACTTTGACAAGATCTTCGAAAGAATATTCAAACAACTAGGG
>JABXKY010000334.1 GCA_013619005.1 Candidatus Bathyarchaeota archaeon
GGTAAAACCCACCGTGTTTTTTGAGGCAAATATTAAAGAATGTAACAAAAGTATGCGACGATGTTGGAAATGGAGCTATAAACGCGAATGGTAAGAGGATAAAAGAATAAAGCCCGAAGATCAACATATTTCGCAGATTGAACAACTACGCGCGACTGGCACTGTTCCTCATAGTGTTAGCCCTAAGCGTAGGACTGCTCTCCTCCGCCATTAATTCACTTGGAGAGATAGACAAGGAGAGCCTCAACGAAGATGTAACTGTGATCTCCAAACAGGTGTCTAACCCTGCGGGTCTGACAAAATCTAACGAAGTGGTCAACGTAACAGGCAATGAACCCGGGAAAAAAGGTCCATTGTTCTTCATCAGACTACAACCCTTGACCAGGTTCCTGAGAAAGAGAGTTGCAGTCAACTATTCTTCGGGAACATGGAGTTCAAACGTTGACGCAGAAAACGTGGAGTATAATGGTGAGCCCATTCCTGCCAATCCAGATTATATGTCAGTCATCAGAAACACCCAGTTCTTCGTCAAACCTGTGATCACTTTATCGGGGTTCGTGGTGGTCGCGCAAGACACGCAACACGTCGAGTTCAACACCAGTCTCCTCCAATATCCTGAGCACGGCACATTCGAATCACCCGAGCCATACAAGGACGCCTACTGGGTTAGCTATAGAGCGTATAATCAACCCGAATCTGCATTGAGATCAAGCGCTCCTGTTCTTTATGATGGAGGAACACAGATACCCGATGACATCGAAGACCGTTTCCGTGTCTTGGCCAACGAGATTACTCTGGGTAAAAATTCACCGTTCGAGAAATATCGAGCAATTGAACGTTATCTGTTGGAGAACTATAACCACACTGAGGACTTTACTGGTCCCCCGTGGTCGGGGGTCGACCCTGTTGAATGGTTCCTGTTCAACGAGCGGAAGGGGATAGCGACCCACTTCAACACCGCCTTCATTCTACTAGCAAGGAGTATCGGTCTTCCAGCGAGAGGCGTAGTCGGGTACCGTGTAGACCCCGAAGCGGAGTTCCAGTATGTCCTTCCTCAGCAGGTCTACTTTTATGCTGAGGTCGAGTTCGCTAACCTTGGATGGGTTATCTTTGACTCGACGCCGAAAAAGTATATGGAGGGTGACGTCGAAATCAATAAAACAATTACCAAGACCAACATCACGGGAAACGATCCCTTCGGGGTTAAAGGCGAGGAGTTCCATGTCTGGGGTTTTGTAAAAACCCTTAACGACACTGATGTCTCGGGACCTCAGATCGAGGTAATCCTCAAAGTCAACAAGTACGATGTGAATGAGACGGGCAGCGTTGTTGGCGTGGGAGTCATTGAGGATGGGCTGTTTAATGTTACTTGCACTGCACCTGCTGAACTGCCAGTTGGTGATTACAACCTTATTGCTCACACCATCTCCAACAGGGAATACAAGGAGTCGTGGAGTGACCCCCCTATCAAGATTGTTTCCAGGACGGAGGTTACTATCTCCGGTCCTCATCGAATCTATCAAGGTAAGGAGATCACATATCGGGGGGCAGTCTATGATGCGTTGACTGGTGAGGCGATGGTTAACCGGACCCTTACAATGAATGTTGCCGATAAAGAGGTCCAGCTTAAGAGCGATAGAACGGGACGAGTTGACTACGTTGTCAATATAACTGAGAGAGGTGGCTACAATATGACGTTGAGCCTCCCTGAGGAAAACTTCTTCCTCGGTTCATCTGACGTCTTCGCCGTAACGGTAATACCTGCACCTCCCACTGCAAAAAACATCCTTCAACTCCTCTTATCATTCCCCTACAACATCATCCTCGCAACATCAGTCGCTCTTACCGTCGGTGTTGTTGCAGCCCGAAGGAAAAAGGCTGATGACTTCCCAGATGAAAGAGTTCCTTTACAGAAGGTCAAAGAAGGCGTAGGTTTCGAGGACGACGTGCCATTAACATATACTTCATATGAGGAGGGCGTCGTCAAACTCTTCAACAGGTTCTACATAACAATGCAGAGAATATACCCGGAGATCGAGGATACCATGACCCCAAGAGAGTTTGAGGCAACACTTATAGACCGTATACCCCAGGACGCTTACGCTGCACTTAACGATCTGGTCACCAACTACGAAATTGCTATGTATAGCAATATCCCTTTGACAAAGGATGACTTCGGTCGGACAACTGCCACCATTGAGCTAGTTATTGAGTTGATGAAGAATGTCAGATGAAAACAGAAGCAGGCTAATACGTACGACGGCACTCTTCATGTTCGTAGTCATAGCACTGGGTGGAATCAGCCTTGGCACAACATTCACCATAGGCGACTTCGGATTCATCCTACCCTATATGCCCGATAACCTCGCTCCAGTCGGTATCAGCATGCTCCTGGTGCCAATGATAGCAGGTATCACCCTGTTCTATTTCGGGATACTCGTAGCCATACTGTTCGAAGGGGAGCTGGCACGTGTTCTAACAAGCAGTTTCTATGCAGGCGGATTCGCTGGATTCATCGCAATCTTCATGATCATACAGCCTGTCGACCAGAAAACCTCTGACGCAGGCTTGTACGTGCTGGGAGCCTTTGCTGTCTTCTTTATTTACAGCCTTTTATCGGCAATCAGCAGGATACGGGAGCAGTTCTATATCAGAGTGGTCGCAGGAAGTGCTACTATCTTCATTATGGGTCAGGTCGCTGTCCAGATTATCCGCATTTACATGATTGTACCAGGAACTCCGACATCTGATCAAGCATCACTCGTAATTGATATGTTCAACTGGGGATTCAGTGCGGCTGCTGGTATAGCGCTTATCGGTGTTTTCAAGGACAACAGGAACCCCTACCTAAGCCAGATTGGGGGAATAGCCTCCAGCTATCTCTTCGTAGTGGCTGTGAGCTTGATCGGAACTCTCTACGTCAACTTCATCGGGGGACGCCTTGCACGGGTGAGTCCCGTCATAGTCAACCTTGTACCATGGATCCAGTGGACCGGAATAGTGGTCATAGCTGCCCTAATATTCACCGTTATGAGGCGAGGGATGGAGGAGAGCCTCATGAAGCCAGCTGACCTGGGAACTTGGATGAAGCATGTACAGGACCTCAGCGCGACAAAAGGACCAGAGCTGGAGAACTTCACTGAAATCATCACCGAGTTCGTGGTTGATGGTAGAAAAGATAGGCTCCTCGTGAAGCTGTTCCAGTTCCTACGTGAGAACCGGGCAAGTGAATCAGAGATGGTGAATACACTGAAAGATTTAATCAACTATATTGATGAGTCTTCTCCTAGCTTTGCCCGGAGAGGTACCTCTCAGAAGCTTCAGGAGCAGAACAGGGAGATGAGGATGTTGGTGTTGGAGAAGACGGTTGGGAACATTAATTCGCTGGGGCTTGGGGGCCTTATGCCTCAGCGTGAGGAGAAAGCTGGAATCATGAGTCAAGTTCAACTTAGCATATTGGATAGATTGGAGGGTTAAAGATGTCAATGCATGTAGATAGAGTTAGAGCCATATCGAACGCCGTGCTCGAGGGACTGGGAAAGGTCTACGTCGGGAAACGGATGATACTACGGAAACTGCTAGCAGCAAGCTTCGCAAACGGGCACGTCCTCTTCGAGGACTATCCAGGTCTAGGGAAGACACTGCTGGCAAAGCTCTTCGCCAGAGTAACGGGATGTATACAGAGCAGGGTCCAATTTACTCCGGACCTTATGCCTGCTGATATCCTCGGTACAAGAGTATGGCGTGCAAATGAGAGCAGGTTCATCCTTGATAAGGGACCTATATTCACTAACGTGCTTCTTGCTGACGAGATAAACAGGGCTCCACCTAAGACCCAGGCAGGGCTCTTGGAGGCTATGGAGGAGAGGCAGGTCACCATAGAGGGTGAGACCCATAAATTAGAGGAGCCATTCTTCGTCATAGCTACTCAGAACCCCATCGAGATGGAGGGAACCTATCCGCTACCTGAGGCTCAGATGGATCGGTTTCTGCTTAAAATGAGCATGGGCTACGTCGATACGCTGGCTCAAGAAAGCCTCATAATGAAGCGCCGTATATACTGGAAACGAGACGACCCAACATCCCTACTCCAGCCAATTACCAACCAGAGAACGTTCCGCGCCATTCAACGATTCATCGAGGAGAACATCTACGTAGACGAAAAAATCATCGACTACATCGGTGAAATAGTAAGACTGACTAGAAGACATAGCGTTGTTGAAATTGGCGCCAGCCCTAGAGGTGGGCTTTCACTTCTCAAGGTCTCCAGAGCACATGCGGCAGTCAGTGGCCGTGGCTTCGTCACGCCAGATGACGTGAAGATGTTTGTACATGATGCGCTTGGTCACAGGATCATCATGAAGATGGAGTATGTTCTTGAGGGCAGCTTCAGCGTGGACAGCGTACTTAACGAGATACTGGATCAGGTCGAAGTCCCAAAGGAATTCATGGGAAAAAGGTGAACTAACGAGTGCTGACCCGGGACACCCTTGAACTGGTCGTGACAGCCGTCACATATATAG
>JABXKY010000001.1 GCA_013619005.1 Candidatus Bathyarchaeota archaeon
GCCCTATAGCGGTCAGGAGGTACTTGACATCTTTTCTCCTGATGGACACCAGAACCATGATCGAGAAACCGATCTGAACACCCATCGCCATGATCCGCTCGTAAACCCCAACGAGTGGCAGGTAGAATGGGGCAGCCAGTAACGAGTCTAGCTGAGCCTGGGGAAGCGCCTCCGGGCTCCTGAGTAGAGTAACTCCAACCGAGAGAACGTTGAGACCGACGAGAAGAATTGACTCAATCCCACCATGTCCTGCGCCGTACGTTAACCCCCTCTCGAACGAGTCGTCCTTGATGAGATACCTTAAGCCCAAGTACCTGGCAGTCTCCTCGAAGATGCCTGCCGTGAGCGATGGGATTGCTATCAGAAGGATGTACGTCATCGGGCCTACAGGTACTGAGAGAACCCGTTGCGAGGCGTATGCGTTTAGAGGAACCCTAATCAGGCTCACGATGAACATCTGCGCCCCCACCACCCACGTCTTCCAACTGGTGCCGAACCTCCTCATGACGTAGAAGCCGAGGATCAGTGGGATGATTATCTCAAGCGTACCAGAGATAACGAGTAATGCTCCAAGAGTTGATGCTGACATTTCCGTCCTAGTTAACGGTTCCGTTTTTATAGCCACCGCTCAACTGCGAGAAATCCTTATCGGGAGTCGATTCTCTGTCTGGGTGTTGGCGAGGTATACTTGTCCTCCTTCCTCCAATAGTTGTCTAGTTGTCCCCTGCGTCTCCCGATAATCGTATAAGGGAATTATCCCATACCTTGAACGATAATAATGAAGTTCAATCGATATGTCTCGTGCATCGACACCCACTGCAGCGGGGAGTCGACCCGCATCCTCGTGGGAGGAGTGCCCAAGCTCAAGGGCAAGACCATGCAGGAGAAGCAGAAGTACTTCCAGGACCACTACGACCACCTGGTGGGCACCATGCTCAAGGAGCCTAGGGGCTTCAGCGGAATGCTGGGAAGTGTACTAACAGAGCCATGCCACCCCGAGGCTGACATAGGCGTCATCTACCTTTGGACCGACGGCTACTTTAGCGCATGCGGCGACAGCACCTATAGCTGCTCTGCTGCCCTCGTCAACACCGGTATGATTGAGGTCAAGGAGCCCATAACCAACATCATCTTCGACACGGTCTCAGGGCTGGTAAAGACCAAGGTCGAGGTCGAAGACGGTAACGCCAAACGCATCTACATGGAGGGTGTCCCCAGCTTTTACTGGAAGACCATGAAGTTCGATGTACCAGGGGTTGGAGAACTTGAGGCAGATATCGCCTACGGTGGCCTCTGGTATGCCTTCATCGACGCCGACAGCATCGGCCTCAAACCCTCATTGGAAAACAAGGACCACTGGATACCCCTTGGCTGGAAGATCAGGAACTTTATCGCGGACCAGATCAAGGTGGACCACCCAGAATACCCCGAGCTGAACATACTTGACCTAGTGACCTTCTACACCAAGCCCAGCAAGGACGAGTACACCAGCAGGCACTGGAACGTCTTCGGCCCCAAGCAGACATGCAGAAGCCCCGCTGGCACATGCAGCAACGCAAGGATGGCCGCCATGTACGGCAAGGGCGAGATCAAGCCAGGTGACGAGGTGAAGTTCGAGTCAACAATCAGCACGGTAATGGTTGGCAAGATCTCAGAGGAGAAGAAGCTTGGCAAGTACGACGCCATCGTCCCAGACGTAATGGCGACGGCGTATGTAACAGGCTTCATGCAGGTAGTCATCGACCCCGATGACCCGCTGAAGGACGGCTTCCTCCTCTAACCCACCACATCTTTTTGTACTCTTCAAGGGTTTTCTCGGCTTTAATCGTCAAATCGTAGCTATCCGTGGCCCAGTTCCTTCTCCCCGGTCTGCGTATGATGAACCCCTTCCTCACTAGGTTGTCAAGTAACCTGCCGTCTTTAATCTCCTCCTCGATCCCTTCCCCCGTCTGATCAAATCCAACAACTTCATCGATCGGATGTACTTTGTCTCAACCTCCACAGGGTTTCCATCTTATGAACCGAGTTAAGATAACCGTTTCTGAAAACCAATCAACTCGGTAGGTATCATCGGTAACACGGCAAGACTTTGGCTGTGGCTGAATTTTATATACGTGAAGAAAACCTGTTCATGGGAGAGTGTTCCAAGAATGCCAAAAGAAGAGATAAGGCTGAACGCTGGGGACCCAGACGTAGAGGCCCCCCAGTACGCGATCAACGAGGCATTGAAAGCCATCATCGAGGGTGGGCCAAACACCCACTACCCCCATTACACCAACATACCGGACCAGTTCAACGAGGCAGTGGTTGACTACTACGAGAAGTTCACACGCGTCAGGTACGAGACAAAGAACGTGCTCCCCGCGGCTGGAAGCAGCGCAGCCCTGTACACTGCATTGGCCGCGGTACTGGAGAAGGGGGACGAGGTGGTCTTGTTCAAACCCTACTATATGGGTCACACCAGGATCTTCCAGGGAATGGGTGTCAAGACCAACATGGTGCCTCTGAAAAAGGAGCTGGGGTATCACCCAGACCCTGAGGACATCAAGGCCGCTGTTACCCCAAAAACCAAGGCTATCCTCGTTTGCAACCCCGCGAACCCCACCGGGACAGTGTTCACGGAGGCCGAGTGCAGGACAATCGGAGACGTCTCGGTTGACAATGATATGGCCGTATTCGCTGACGAGATATACCTCCACTTTGTCTACGATAAAAAATTCGTGTCCATCGCGAGTCTCAGCGAGGCATACAAGGAACGGACCATCAACATAATGAGCTTCAGCAAGACCTTTAGTATGACGGGCTGGAGGCTGGGCTACGACATCGTCCCAGACAAGTACCTTGAGAAGGCAAAGCTCATCGCGGGACTCACAGCGCCGAGGCCAGCCACATTCGTGTTCAAGGCAGGGATATCCTGCCTGAGAGGTGACTTCAAGTACGTAGACGAGAGGCGGGCTGTGTACAAGGCCAGGAGGGACTACTTCTGCAAGGCAGTGGACGACCTAGGGTGGCCATGCCACATGTTCGAGGGCGCGTTCTATGCGTGGTTCGACGTAACGAGCACTGGGCTTGGCTCACAGGAGTTCCTGAGAAAGCTCAAAGAGGAGCAGAACGTTGTTCTGAGCCCAGGAGACCGGTTCGGAGCCGACGGCTTCATGCGCGTGCCTTTGATCAAACCTGTTCCCGTCCTGAAGGAAGTCGTAGGGCGGCTCAAGGAGTTCAAGGCCGGACTCTAAACACTTTTTCCCATTTTGATTAAGAGGAGCTTAGTCTCCTCTACCTCTACTTTATACAAATAATAATTACCCGCTCGTATCCATCTTTAAATACGATTAGCCTAGTCTTCCTGAGATTGAGGAAAATCCCATGTCAAAGGAAAAGATAGTACTAAGCATCGGTGATCCTGATGTTGAGGCACCTGATTATGTCTTCGAGGCAGCCTACGAGAAGATGAAGGAGGGCGGAGCCTGGACCCACTACGGCTACCAGAGCGATAAGCCGGCAGGTTTCAGATCCGCGGTCGTTGATTATTATAAGAAATTCGGAGGCGTAGATTACGAGCCGTCCGCGGTAATACCATCTGCGGGAAGCAGCGCGGCGCTATACATCGCGCTCAGGACCATTCTCAACGAGGGCGACGAGATCCTCATGTTTGAGCCAACATACCGTGGGCACTTTACCATCCTCAATGGAATGGGCGTGAAGCAGAACCTTGTCCAGCTTAAGCGTGAGAACGCTTATCACCCTGACATTGATGCCATAGCGGAGGCAGTAACCCCCAAGACCAAGGCAGTATTGGTGTGTAACCCAAACAACCCAACAGGTACCGTCTTCACTCAAAAGGAGCTGAGCGCCGTCGGTGACCTAGCGGTTGACCATGACATGGGAATTTACAGCGACGAGATATACCTACACTACGTCTATGACGACAACAAGTTCACATCAACGGCAAGCTTGAGTGATGCCTACAAGGAGAGGACAATTAACATCATGAGCTTCAGTAAGACATTCAGCATGACTGGGTGGAGGCTGGGCTACATCATGGTCCCAGAGATGTACGACGCGAAGGCCAAGGGTATCTATGGAATGGCGGCACCTAGGCCACCGACCTTCCTGTACGCAGCAGGAGAAGCAGCCCTTAGGGGTGACTTCAAGTACGTCGATGAGCGGGTTGCGGCCTACGATGAGAGGCGTATGTACTTCTGTGATGCAGTTGATGCCATCAATGGTTTGACATGTGATATCTTCGAGGGAGCCTTCTACGCGTGGTTCGACGCAAAGAGCACAGGAATGGGCAGCGAGCAGTTCACAGATAAGCTCGCAGAGAAGGAGGGAGTCTACTTCAGTCCAGGTCATACATTCGGTCCAGCACAGGATGGAATGGTTCGTGTACCACTATGCCAGCCAATGCCAGTCCTCAAGGAAGGAGTTGCTAGGCTAGAGAAGTTCATGACTACTCTCTAAACCGCGCACGCGCGGTGATGATCTTGATTCTCCAGTATGCAC
>JABXKY010000342.1 GCA_013619005.1 Candidatus Bathyarchaeota archaeon
GACTATCGGTGGGGCACATATGTAGGCTTGGAGATGACGAGTTCGGCAGGAGTTTCCTGGACCTCTGGGAGTCAGAGGGAATGGACCTCAGCAGGGTAATCGTCGAGGACGATGCCTGGACAGCCATCTACATCATCAGCCTCATGGAAGGAGGTAGCCACGACTTCACGTACTACAGGGCTGGATCAGCCGCGAGCAGGTACTCGGTGGAGGACTTGGATGTTGACTACCTCAGGGCTGCCAGGGTCTTCCATACTAGCGGCATCACCCTCGCCATAAGTGAATCATCCAGGAGGGCTGCCGTCGAGGCGCTGAAAATAACCCGTGAGAACGGGGGCTTCAACAGCTTTGATGTCAACATGAGGGCAAAGCTCTGGGACATTGAGACAGCCAGAGAGGCTCTTGCAGAGGCGTTCGGGTACTCGGACGTGGTCTTCGCCAGCATGGACGACATGAACACCCTATACGGGATGACGGACATGGAGGAGGCGGCAAGGCATCTCAGGGAGATGGGCGTCGGCACCGTGGTGGTCAAACACGGCGGTGAAGGCTGTTACGTTTCAACCGACAAGGAGAGGTTCACGATGCCGGGATACAAGATCGATGTGGTCGACTCCACAGGCGCGGGCGACGCGTTCGACGGTGCATGGGTGAAAGGAGTTCTTATGGGCTGGGACCTGCGGAGGACGGCGAGCTTCGCCAACGCCGTTGGGGCACTGACGGCAACGGGGCTTGGGGCCGTTGCGCCGATACCCCGATACGAGGATGCGTTGAGACTCATCAGGGAGCAGGACAGGGTATGGTAGAAGAGAAGGTGCTCAAGGGAAGGATCGCCAGGGTCATCGCGGCGACCAGGTTCCCCTTCGTGGGACAGGTCGACTGGGATGAATCCAGGACCACGGTTGTGAACGATTACAGGAACAAGGAGTGGGCATTTGATACACCAGATGGGCCGCTCTACCCCAGCGTCGCGGTACTGAACGCGGACGGCACCATCAGGGAGTGCGGTGAGGTCGAGGTCAAAACCGAGTTCACCGAGGAGGACGTCACTAAGTGGAGGACCATGTCAGAGATGACGGGCATGGGGGTCACATACAAGAAGTTCTTCCTATACGTCCCCGAGGGAGGCGAGGGGGAGGCCGAGAGGCTCCTTGACGAGGACGGCATCCAGTACGCCGGGCTCAGGACTTGGAGCATCGACAACTGGAACTTGGTACTGAAGCCGTACAAGACACCTGACATGGCCAAGGACCACCGTTGATTGTAGCGATTCCTACATACATTTTCTTTTTAGAAATTCCGACGGAAAAATTCTCATACAACGGGAGAGAGATATCCATGCGCGCGCACACTGCCTCTGAGCGGCGTCGACCCCACATCAGTGGACAGGAACGACCTCTACGCGCACCCATACGAGGAGGTTAGGCTCGAGCTGCACCCAAGCGCCGGAGCCGGCATGATCATCGAGAGAAGGATCCCCCAGGTCACCAACACGGTGATGGCCTTCTAACCCTAACCCATTTTATCAAAACGAACCCACTTCATCGTGGCCAAGTCATAGACCCATGCCCGCCTAGGGTTCTCCAGAACGCGCCTCTTCAGCTCAAGCAGCCTCTCGGCATCGTCCCTATCGGTGAACTCAAGCAACCCATCGGTGTTATTGATGAGCTCAACGGCGGCGGGGCAGTTCATGTCAACGCCCAGCAGCGGCTCGTTTTCCTCGTCAAGGTCCAGGCTGAAGGGAAACTGCCTGCACGAGGTGGGGCGTTCATCGTACCTGTTGCAACTGTTATCAACGAGGTGCGGGCAGGGATCAGAGGAAAGCTGGTAGGCGATCGTCTGGAATTTGTCCATGTGGGGGCGTTTACCTATGCCCAGGTAGGGCTTGACCAGCTCCTCGGGGAACAGGTGGGTCTCCTCGGGCAGGAGGGACAGCCCTCTGAGCACACCCCTGTCCTGCTGGACTAGGTCGTTGCAGCACTTGCCGCACCGCTGGCAGACTAACTGGGACATGGCACCTACTCGGGGAACCTGATGGGTTTGGGTGGGCTCGGGTAGCTGAGCTTGCTGTGGGTGTACCCCAGCTCGACGATGAGCTCAGACAGCCTGATGACGGCCATGCCTGGGTGGATCACCATGACGCCCGGGAAGTGCTGGTCAAGCTCTTCCTGTAGCCTGTCGCTGTGATCGTTGAGGGCCATGCAGCCGAAGCAGATGGCATCGGCCCCGTCCTCCACCGCCTCAATAGATGTCTCAAGCACCATCTGGAAGCCCTCGGGTTCCCGTAGCTCAAGCACTGGCAGGTCCACGGAGTAGATGCCGTTACACTTGTCCTCCAAGCAAAGCTCGTTGACCTGTCTCTCAGCCACCTTCATGACGTTTGGCAGCTGGATGATGAGGGCGAAGGTGTCCGCCAGCATCGATGCCAGGTACATGGACGCCATACCGGGGGCCATCACAGGGATATCAACAAGGTTCCTGGCCGCCTCCAGGGAGGGGTCGTGCCCTCCCCATATGACCACCGCGTCTGCCCCTTCTTTCTGGCTCATGAGAGCCCGTTCAAGGATGCCCGGTGCCGCCAGCTCCATCTCCGGTAGTGAATCAACCGAGGGCGGGGCGTTCCTGGTCTCCACGAGCCTGACCTCTGTGCCCTCCGATGCGTAGCTCTGGAGGACGCTTCTCCGACTCTCCAGCGCCTCTGGGCTCAGCCCCGAGATGAGCATGATTACGTCTATCCGCATAGATGGGAAAGGGCGTTGGTCTTTTTTAAGACCTTCAACTGGGGAAACCTGCGTTTATTTCGGCAAGCCTAAAATATTCGGTGGTTGAATATTGAGACGTCAGTGACCGCCTTGAACATATTGGTACCAATACTACTCAGCGTCATAGCGGGAAGCGCCACGGGGATAGGTGGGCTGATCGTGGTCAGGTTCGGCGACATCAGCAACAGGAACATGGGGTTCCTCATGGGCTTCGCCGGCGGGGTCATGCTTGTGGTCAGCTTCCTTGAGCTGTACGCCGAGGCCATCAACGAACTGGCTCCATGGAAGGTGACCATAGCGTTCGCCATCGGCACCGTGTTCATGATGCTGGTGGACCTCAAGCTTCCCCACATCGAGTTCGGGCTCTGGGAGGACGGCGTCAAGGACAGACACCTTTTCAACAGCGGAATCATCATCGCCATCGGAATGTCCATACACAACTTCCCGGAGGGGATAGTCGTGGCCGCCGGTTACGGTCACGCCGCTGAGCTTGGTCTGCTCGTCGCCTTGATGATCTGCTTCCATAACATACCCGAGGGGATCGCGACTGTCAGCCCGTTGATCAAGGCTGGCGTCCCAAAGTGGAGGGCGGTGGGGTTGGCGACCCTGGGCGGGTTGATGGAGCCAGTGGGAGCCCTATTTGGGGCGGTAGTAATATCATTCGTTGGTATGGACATCATCGGGTGGAGCCTGGGCTTCGCCGCTGGCGTGATGACATACGTCACCATCGACGAGCTGATACCCGTGGCCCACGAGTTCTGCACACTTGACCAAAAACACATGGTATCCAGCGGGCTACTCATCGGGATGATATTCGCGATGCTTCTCGGCCTGGTACTCAACTAGTAGAACTAGAGGAGGCGTTGCCCCCTAGTTAGCTGCTCGTACCCGTCCTCGGTGACCACCACGTTCTCCTCCATCCTGACGCCGCCGTAGCCTGGAAGGTATATTCCCGGCTCGACGGTGAATAGGTGACCGGGCTTGAGGATGACCTTGCTGGTCTTTGACAGCTGGGGAGTGACGAACCCGCTCAGCGGGTGGCCGAGGCTGTGAGGATAATCGGGGAACCCGTGCTCCTTCAAAACCCTCCTGCTGATGGCGTCAAGCTCCCTGCAGCTCGCACCAGGCCTCACGTGGTCGATGACCGCCTGAACCGACTTGTCCATGGCCTCCATCATCCTCTCCTTCTTGGGGTCATCACCCAGGAGGTATGTGCGCGTCTCGTCCGCCGCGTAGCCTTCAATAGTTGGACCCAGATCAACGAGGACGAACTCGCCGTCCTTGAGCTTCCTGGGGGTAGGCCACCCGTGGCTGTATGCGGACCTCTCACCTGTCGATACGATTGTCTGGAAGCTGAGGGTCTCGGCCCCGTTCCGCTGCATCGCGTAGTTGGCCTCCGCCGCGAGCTCGGTCTCGGTGATGCCCGGTCTCATGGCCTCTCTGACGGCGCTGCACCCGATATCCGCGAGCTTGCTGACCGTCCTGTGGAACTTTATCTCGTCTGGGTAGAGGCCGAACCATACCTCGGGGATGATGTCACCTGAGATGTCCACCAGGTCCCCCTTGAGCTCCTTGGAGTAGGCCTCGTAACCGGCGTGGTTCAGGGAGCCGAGGTTGACGCCTATCCTTGCCCCCTCCTTGAGGTACCCGTTAGCGTACTCGGTGATCAATGGAAGGGCAGCCGACCTGCTCTCGATGAGCTTCACTGGGAGCCAGCTCTCATCCAGTGTGCTGTTGTAGT
>JABXKY010000012.1 GCA_013619005.1 Candidatus Bathyarchaeota archaeon
ATCTTGGACAGGGTAACCGAGTTCGCCAACTTGGAGGACCAACAGGATTACCTTCCATACACCAGGGCATTCGAGAAACTGGACTATCTGGAGGACAAAGAGCGAACGTCACCATTTTTCCAATGGGTTCACCTCATGGACCCGCACCTGCCATACTACCCAATAGGCTCCAAGCTCAGCCACAAGGACCTGATGTACATCAACAGCAGACACGTCGACGCCGTCCATAAAAGAATCGAGCCAGGACCAGATGAGGTTATCACGTGGTTAAGGCTCTACGAGGCCGAGATTACTGAGATGGACCAGTACATGGGTGAGTACCTCAAGAAGGTGGACCTTGATAAAACAACGGTGCTGATAACATCGGATCACGGCGAGGAGTTCGGGGAGCACGGCGAGTACAGCCACCCTGGGGACAAGTTTGTCCCAGAGTTGGTTCATGTCCCATTGATTATTCTGGGAGAGGTGAATGGATCAATCGACAAGATGTTCAGCCATTATAGTTTAAGAAAATTAATTAGCAGGATAGCCAAGGATGGCTTCGAGGGTTAGCATTAATGAAGGTCGTTTACTTCCCTCACAAGGGCCAGAACAGGCTAGGAGAAGGAGGCAAGTGGAAGAATGGGCTCCACTGGGGCGCAGACTTCATGCTCGACGCGTTCCAGAGGTTTGCGCCAGAGAAGATTGAGATAATTCCTTGTTACAACCTGAATTGGGACAACGTCAAGGATGCTGACATAGTCTGGCTTCACAACGTCGCGACAACGGGAATCACTAGGACAATCTTCATGGGAACTACCACGCCATTCAAGAAATGGCGGAACAGGCCAAACCGGCCCAAGTTCATTGGAGGAGTCAGGGGATTCGAGGGTCTGAGAAGATCAGAAAAAACGCTCAGGTACTTTGACGCGATTCATACAGGCACAGAGGACCTGAAGGAGGAGGCAATCAAACATAATTCAAATGTCCATGTTCTCTTCCCAGGAGTTGACTTTGATTTCTTCAGCCCACCTGTTCAACCCCCGGGTCCACCATTCACTATCGGATGGTGTGGGGACATCAGAAAAAAGATGAAGAACATCGAGATAGTTGAGGCTCTTGACTATCCTAAGATACTGGCCACAAAGGAGAATTATATACCTCACGATAGGATGCCCACGGATTTCTTCCACAAGATCCACGCCTTCGTCCACCCTAGTAGCCACGAGGGTGGAAACAGGACAATAATCGAGGCAGCGGCATGTGGTTTACCAATCATAACCACCGATACGGGAACCGCATCGACAATTGTCACGGAGAAGTACATCATCTCGCTTGAAGGTGACACTGTAGCGGAAATTAGCGAGCTGCTAGAGGAATTTAAGGCAGACCCAGAGTTGGCGAATCGAATCGGTATGGAGAACAGAGAGCGGGCCAAGGTCTACGATTGGAGACCCATAACCGAGACTTGGGTCAAGATACTTGAATCGGTCCTCTAACCAAGTTTTTTCTTGATTAATGCCAATATTTTCGAGTGGAATTCATCGATATCACCTGAGCCATTGTACCCAGCCGCGGTGGGATGTCCATTCCCCTGTCCGTCCAACGTTTCTGAAGCCTCGGAGATTAAATTTCCGAGGTGGATCGCTGTCTTGTCGTGGAATCGCTGGGTGCTCCTTAGACTTGCCCTCAGGTCTCCCTTGTCCTCCCCCGTAACAACCGCCACATCGGCTCCGATGGAGATCAGTGCACGTGCTCCTGATGACTGGTATGAGCCTAATCGGCTGAGGGCAATTATCCAGCCATTTATCTGATGGGTCTCTGTCCTCTGTGCTGCCTTGATCCGGGCTATTTTCTCAGGTAACTGGATTGTTGAGTTGAAGAGTTCACGGGTCGAGGATATATCCCCTGTTATCTCGAGAAGCTCCGAGACCGATTGATAGGTCTGAGCTGAACCGATGGAGAAAAATTTGCTGTCGAAGGTGATTCCAGCCAGTAACGCTTTAGCTGTGGTAATTGAGGGCTCTAAATCGTACTCTTTGAACAGGCGATGCACTTGCTCGGATGTCGATCCTGCTTCTTCATCGATCAAGTAGAAATCGGATAACTCGTCGTACTCAGAGTTCCTGTTGTGGTGGTCAATTACTAGAAGATTGAATCCGCTTTCCCTGACCGTTTCCTCCCAATCTCCAAGTTGGTTGAGGCTCCCTGTGTCCACGATGATTAGCGTATCGAAAGGGTCATTGTATTTCTCCCGTATCTCAAGTCCAAGCATCTGGATGATGCGCTCTGAGAGGGCGCTTACATCGGCGGGCATTACGCAGGTCACTACGCTAGTGGGGGATAATGTCTCCACTAGTTCTTTTATGCCGACGGCGGCGCCAATTGCATCTGGGTCTGCGTTGTGATGTCCAAGGACTACAATCTGTTTGCCCAATAGGTCCTTGAACGATTTGGACATATTATTCACATGAATCTATGTGGTTTAAAATGTATAGATGGTCTACTGGGTGGGCATACCCAGCTCTTTCTGGAGAGTCTCTTGTATGGAGGTCATCTTTTCCTTGGTCTTGTTCTCCTGTTTGACGAGAACCTTGAGTCTCATCTCTAGGAATTCCACCCTGTCGTCGAGCTCCTTGACTACGTCGTCCTTTGGCTTCTCGACCAGTACGGCGCCCACCGACTTGTATACCTTGGAGTCGGCTGCCACATCCTTTAGGGTCTCAAGGGCTTTCTCGGACTCCATTTTCTCCATCTCGATTCGCTGTTTCTGAACAAGTAGCTGCTGGTACGTGTTCTGGAGGTTCTGCAGTCGCTGCAGCCTCTCTTGAACCTGAGGCGGAAGCTGTCCCATGTTTGACATTATTATCTCTGTTTAAACGATGACCCTACGCTAAAAGTGTTATCTAATTCACGGATTTACCTTGATTCGGGTTTCTCAACCCACTCGCCGCATCTCCAGCACACTATCAAGCTTTCAGGTATCTTGTAATTGCAGTGGGGACAATGGATCAGCCCGTCGCTTGGCTCTTGGTGGACTGGTTCATATATGACTGCCTCTGAGCTCATGACAGTACCTTTTACCTTGATTTATCAATGATTATGGATTGGTAATATGGAAAAAAAAGAAAAAAGGGTTACCTGGTCCTTGTCCAGTCCCTTCCAAGGGTCTCGCGGCCAATAACGATCTTCTGTATGTTTGCCGCCCCCTCTGCTCCGATGCAGTAGCTCATGACCCCTCTGAGCCCCATCTCTAGTGGGCACTCCTGGGTGTAGCCGTATGCACCATGCCAGTACATTACACGCCTGAACACATCCAGGGCGTGGTGAGGTGCCAAGTACTTTACCATTGACAGGTACTTTGTTACCTCAAGGGCAGAGAACCTGCCGTTCTTGTACTTCTCGTCAAGCATCCAAGCCGTCTTGTAGATGAGTGCCTTGATTGCCTCGTGGTGCGCGACCATATCTGCTAGATCGAACTGGATTCCCTGATACTTGGCCAGTGGCTACCCGACCGCCTCCCCCTCCTTGATGTAATCGCTGCCGATCTCAAGGCCTCTCTGGGATGCACCGATGCAGCTTGCTGATACCAGCACCCTTGCTGCATCAAAGCCCTCCATGGTATGGTAGAAGCCTCTGTTTGTCTCGCCAAGTTGGTACTCTTCGGGCATGTGTACATCGGTCATCTGGAAACCTCCAGTGCTGATGGCCATCCTGCCCATGTTCTCGAACCTCTTGGTGATCTCGACGCCCTCCCAGTTTAATGGGACGAAGGCCGCCGTCATTCCACGGTGTCCGGCCTCACGTTTTGTGAAACCGGAGACGAAGTAGCCACCGTCAACATCTACAGCCTCCGCTGTTCCGCTGATATAGCATTTTTCGCCGTTGACGTTCCATCCACCGTCCTTGTGGGGCATAAAGTTGGTCTTAAACCCGGCAACGTCGCTGCCGCCACCTGGCTCTGTCACACCTATGCCAAGGAACCCGTTTCCGGTTCCTGCTCTCCTGATGTATTTTTCTTTGACTGTCTCGCTTGCCAGCTTGTTGATGACATATCCCCAGCTAGCTTGGACAAGATAAAAGACAGGAGTAGCGACGCTTAGGTCCGCGTACCCAAGTTCTTCTGCCCCGATCGTTGCAGTGACCCAGTCGGCATCTGATCCGCCGTCCTCCTCAGGTAGGGTAAGGCAAAGTAGGCCTAGGTCTCCCAGTCCCTTGATGAGTTTCTTGGGTAGTTCGTGGTTTGTGTCGTTCTGCCTTACCTGCTCGAGTGTCAAGTTCTTTGAAAGCCATTCATGCACGGCTTCACGGAACAGGTCCTGTTCCTCAGTGAATGTATAATCCAACATTGTTTTCACCTGATATTTCGGGCTGATTTCGTTCTAGGGAATTTAAGGTCTTCTACAATATTCTAAACCCTATTCAACTATTAGCGTTGGTTCTAAATATCCCCTAATCGAACCTGTATCAGGTATAATCCATGAGGATTCTAATTATTGGACTGGGTCTAATGGGCCCAACT
>JABXKY010000138.1 GCA_013619005.1 Candidatus Bathyarchaeota archaeon
TGGTTTGAGCCGTTGTTTTTTGCGAGGTCATAGTACACACCATCCAGGCTGAACCCGCCGTCTGCTATCCTGTTGGCGTACCTGCCGATGGTGGCGCCGAGGTAGAACCCGCTATTAAGATACCCCTCGATTGTGTCGAAGCCCAACGTCACCTCCTCCATCTCGCCGGACCTGTCCTGTGCGAGAATCGAGATGATGGTTCCCCCGTAATTGCTTATCTTCACGGTTATCTCGTCCGTCAGCGTGAACAGCTCAACTTTCTCCCCACTGGGAGTTGTACCCCATGGCTCGGATGTAACATCCATGGTCCTCTATATACGTCCCAACGGAAAGCATTTTTCAGACGAGGCACCATGATGCATCCATGAAGACCATCCTACTCACAGGCTTCGAGCCATTCGGCGGCAGCCACATCAACCCCAGCATAGAGGCGTGCAAGCCCCTCCATGGAAAAGAGTACAACGGGTTCAAGGTCAAGGTAGTGGAGATCCCCATGAAGTTCCATGAGGTCAGAACGAGCCTCGTCAAGGCCATTGAGGAGACAAAGCCATCGGCGGTAATCAGCACGGGCCAGGCGGGCTCATCCATGATAAGGCTTGAGCGTGTTGCCATCAACATGGCCGACGCCAGGATAGCGTACAACTGCGGGAAACAGCCGGTGGACGAGTCCATCGTGGAGGACGGGCCCGTTGCCTACTTCTCGACGCTGCCGTTGAGGAAGATTCTTGCGGCCATCGAGGAGGAGAAGGTCCCCGTCTCGATATCCAACAGTGCCGGAACCTTCGGTTGCAACCATATCTTCTACGACCTCATGCACCACATCGAGGAGAAAGAACTGGGGATACCGGGCGGGTTTATTCACGTCCCGAGCCTCCCAGAGCAGGCCATGAAGAAACAGGGGCCTTCAATGAGCCTAGACCTTATCACCAAGGCACTGGAAACGGCGGTCAAGGTCACCGCCGAGGACCTTTGACTCTACTGAGAGAGCCTTTCCGCTACCCCAATGCTTGCCAGAATCATTTCCCCTATCTCTTCGCCTCTAAGGATGTTCTTGCCCGCCGGTTTGAACGGGTGAGACATAATCATAACGTCAACGTCCAGCTCAAGCAGCTTCTTCAGGGACTCAATGTAGATCCCTTTATCCATCCTGATCAGGTCCTCCCTCTCCCCACAAACCGAGTCCCCCGTGATCATTACCTTGTGATCCTCATCCAACAAGCAAACGGCGCCCGGCCTGTGACCCGGAGTGTGAATCACCTTGAATTGACGATCCCCCAGCCTCAGCACGTCCCCATCCTCCATGGTTTTATCCATTGATGGGATCGCCTCGGCCGCTAGACTGTGGGCCACTATGAGGGCTCCTGTATTCTCCTTGAAAACATCGTTTCCCCTTATGTGATCCCCGTCCCTGTGGGTGTTCACAATCAGGTCCACCTCATCGGGGCTTCTCCCCTTTGCCTTTAACAACGGGAACACATAGTCCCTGGGGGTGTTCTCGTACCCAGTGTCAACGATTCCGATACTTTTCTCCCCGAAAACAACAAATACGCTGCAGTACCAGCCCGGCCTCATGTCCTGCGTGACCACAAACAGGTCATCGAAGACCTCAACAACATTCTCCATGATGATAACCATTCAAGTCTTAATTCTTCAACATAATAAGATGCCCGATACCTTAACCTGAAACTCCAATTATGGAGTAACGGTATTTTTTCCGTGTATGAACCCATGAATTATTGTCTAAAATGTTTTATTGTCCACTGAAATTCTAGTATGAGGCTCATGAAGGAAGAGATTTTTAGTCAACTACGAGACGCCCTTTTCTTTTTCGAGGTAGAGAAAGCAAGAGAGCTAGCGGAAAAGGTCGTGGAGCTGGGGATAGACCCGGTGGAGGCCCTTGAGGAGGGGCTGGCAAAACCCCTAAGAGAGGTGGGGGCTCGGTTTGAGACCGGTGAGGCCTTCATCACGGAGCTCATCGCGTCCGCGGAGGTAATGGAGGCCGGCTCCGAGGTATTGAACAAGGAGATCGCTAGGCGCGGCGCCAACAGGAAATCCTTGGGCAGGTTCCTCATAGGCACGGTGGAGGGTGATATCCACAGCATAGGAAAGAACATAGTATCGACGCTGCTAATCGCGTCGGGTTTCGAGGTCATAGACCTGGGCACCGACGTCCCCACGTGGACCTTTGTGGAGAAAGTCAAGGAGCTGGAGCCGGATATTCTGGGCCTCAGCGCCCTCATGACCACCACCATGGTGAAACAGAAGGAGATCATAGGCGCCCTCATGGACCTTGGTCTGAGGTCAGGCGTTAAGATCATTGTGGGAGGGGCACCCGTTACAGAGGAGTGGGTAAAGCAGATAGGAGCGGACGCAGCCGGGTATGATGCCGGCAACGCTGTTCAAAAGGCGTTAAGCCTAATGGGGGACGCCTAGTTGCCCAAGTTAAAGCTGCTCAGTGGCTCAGACGTGACGGATATTCACGCCTCCTCACTTGAGGTACTTGAAAAAGCGGGTGTAATCGTAAAGAACAATCCCGCCCTCAAACTTTTAGGAGACGCCGGATGTACTGTTGAGTCTAACCTCGTGAAAATCCCGGGCAGTCTCGTTGATGAGCAGTTGAAAAAAGTCCAACCAGAGTTCACGCTGTACTCAAGGGAAGGGGAAAAGGCATACACTGTGGGCGGGGACAACGTCATCTACAACCCGGGCTCGGCCGCCATATTCTTCGTAGACAGGGAATCCGGGGAGATGAGGAGGGCCAACGCAAACGACTTCAGGGACCTGGTTAGGCTCACCGACGCCCTGGAGAACATACACGCCCAGAGCACGGCCATGGTTCCCTCGGATGTAGCCGAGAAGATATCGGACCTTTACAGGCTCTACCTGATCCTGAAAAACAGCTCAAAGCCGATAATCACGGGGGCCTTCACCATCGAGGGCCTCACCTACATGAAGAACCTGCTGGAGACCGTGGTCGGTGGAGAGGAGGAGCTGAGGGAGAAACCCAGGGCGATATTTGATTGCTGCCCCTCATCGCCGTTGATGTGGAGCGCTGTGACGTGTCAGAACCTCTTGGACTGTGCCGAGTTCGGCATACCCGCCGAGATCATACCGGCGCCTCAGATGGGTGCGACAAGTCCGGTGAGCATAGCCGGTACTTTGGTTGAGGCCAACGCAGAGTTCCTCAGCGGGGTCGTGATCAGCCAGCTAGCCAGTCCCGGGACGCCCATCGTGTACGGGGGCAGCCCAAGCGCGTTTGATATGAGGTACCTCACCGCAAGGCTTGGCGCGGTTGAGTCAGTGATGGCTGCATGTGCGGGGGCCCAGATGGGTAAGCACTACGGCGTCCCGACTCAAGGGTACATGGGCTTGAGCGACTCCAAGGCAACGGATGGACAGGGAAGCTTCGAGTCGGGCATGGGTATCCTATTATCAGCCTTGTCGGGAGTCAACATCGTCTCGGGTCCTGGTATGCAGGCCAGCGAGAACTGCCAGAGCCTGGAGAAACTCGTCCTGGATAACGAGTACTGTGGGGCCGCGTACCGGCTACTTGAGGGTATCCGGGTGGATGATGTCTCCCTCGCCACTGATGTCATAACCAAGGTGGGTCCCGGGGGGCACTTCCTCGGGGAGAGACATACTAGGGAGAACCTCCGCAGGGAGCAGTACATGCCATCCAGCGTCCTTGACCGTCTGTCACCAGATGCATGGGTCAAGGAAGGAGGCAAAGACAGCGCCGTGCGGGCAAGGGAGAGGGTTCATGATATCTTGAACAAACATAAGCCAGTGGTTTTACCTGTAGGGGTAGAGAGCAGACTGGAGGACGAGATGAAAAAGATATTAAAGAATTACAGCCTAAGCCCTTCCCACCTACCCGGGCTTTAGGACTTGGGTTCATCCCCGTACCCCTTTTTGTAACGTATTCAACTGACCCGGATGATTGGGCTGGGGGGTAGGATCGTCTCATCGGTTATTACCGCGGATTTCGTCTCCTCGATCCCCTCGATATCCCTGAGAGTCTCTATGAAACTGGATAACAGTTTCAGCGTCCTGAACCTGGCCTTGATCACCAGGTCAAAGTCCGCCGCCTGCACATCGATTATCTCCTCGATCTCCCTGAAACCGCTCAATGTGTTGATTATATCCTTTTTCGGGATGTGGCCCTTGCCGGGGATTACTTCCATCAGGTCCACCAGTAGCAGCGCCCCTATTGGCCAAGGCGTCTTCTGGTAATCAATGAGGGCCTTGTAACCCGTTATCACCTTTTCATCCTCGAACTTCTTGATCCTCCTGTGCACCGTTGAGATAGGTATGTTTAGCATCGTTGAAAGTTTCCTGCTGGACATACCTGATCTGCGCCCAACGATTTTCAGTATCGATTCGTCTTTATTGTCCATTGCTACACCATCAGTGATATGAGAAATTTTCCTAAAATATATCATTTTCTAATGGTTTTTTCCACTTTATAGGGATATAGTATATGAC